>NZ_JBEAAM010000004.1:0-195561 GCF_040066175.1 Fontimonas sp. SYSU GA230001 | reverse complement strand
CCACGCTTCCTCTCCACGGTCAGTCACCCTCCCGCAGTTGCGCTTCGCTTGGCTTACTGTGGCCAGCTCACCGGAGGACTTACACCTCCAAGACTGCGCCCGTGCCGGGCGCACAAGCAGAAGACCCGCGTGAGCGGGCCTTCCGTGCGTCCAGCGAAACCTCAAAGCTGCAGCAGAATCTTCGCCGGGTCCTCCAGGCACTCCTTGATCGTCCGCAGACCGAGCACCGCCTCGCGGCCGTCGATGATGCGGTGGTCGTAGGACATCGCCAGGTACATCATCGGACGGATCTCGATCTGTCCCTTGACGACCACCGGACGCTCGGTGATGCCGTGCATGCCCAGGATCGCCGACTGCGGCGGGTTGAGGATCGGCGTGGACAGCATCGAGCCGAACACGCCACCGTTGGTGATCGAGAACGTGCCGCCGGACAGGTCCTCCATCGTCAGCTTGTTCGCGCGCGCGCGTGCGCCGAAATCCGCGATGGTCTTCTCGATCTCGGCCATCGACAGCTGATCGGCATCGCGCATCACCGGAACGACCAGGCCACGCTCGCTGGAGACGGCGACGCCGATGTCGTAGTAGCCGTGGTAGATGATGTCGTTGCCGTCCACCGAGGCGTTGAGCACCGGGAACTTCTTCAACGCCTCGATCGCCGCCTTGACGAAGAAGGACATGAAACCGAGCTTCACACCGTGCGCCTTCTCGAAGCTGTCCTTGTACTTGGCACGCAGCTCGGACACCGCCTTGAGATCGACCTCGTTGAAGGTCGTCAGCATCGCCGTGTTGTTCTTCGCCTCGAGCAGGCGCTCGGCGATGCGCGCCCGGATGCGCGTCATCGGCACGCGCTGTTCTTCGCGCGCGCCGGTCTGGACCGATGCGGTCGGCGCCTGCGCCGGCCTGGCCGCGGGTGCAGGCTGCGACTTCTGCCGCTCCGCGAATGCCTTGACGTCCTCGATCGTCAGGCGTCCGCCCTTGCCGGTGCCACTGATCTGCGCCGCCGACAGTCCGAGTTCCGCGAGCAGCTTGCGCACCGCGGGACTCTGCCCATCGTTGTCGGCCGCCGCCGGCGCAGCGCTCGCCTTGGCCGGCGCCTCGGCGCGTGCGGGCTGGGCCGCGGTCTCGATGAGGCCGAGGACATCACCGGCCTTGACCGTGGCACCGGCCTGCACGCGGACCTCCGCGAGGACGCCACCTTCGGCGGCAGGCACTTCCAGCATGACCTTGTCCGTTTCCAGATCCAGCAGATTCTGTTCACGCTGAACCGCATCGCCGGCCTTGGCGTGCCAGGTCGCGACGGTGGCCGAGGACACCGACTCCGGCAGATTGGGAACTCTGATCTCGATCGCCATGCGTGCTCCGTGACTCGTTATTTCGTTGTTGGACAGGATTTCTGGTTGCTTCGCGCCGGACCACCGGCCTGGCTCACATGCGGATGCCGCCGCTCAGGCCTGCGCGCACCACCTCTTCCTGCTCGCGCTGGTGGACCTTGAGGTAGCCCACCGCCGTCGTTGCCGAACCCTTGCGCGTCGCGTACAGCAGGTGTTGATGCGGCCGCAGATAAGCACTGAGACGATGCTTGATCTGGTACCAGGCGCCCTGGTTCTCGGGTTCCTCCTGACACCAGAGCACCTCCCTCGCATTCGGGTAGGCGTCGAGCACCGCTTCGTATTCCTGGCGCGGGAACGGATAGAGCTGCTCGATGCGCACCAGCGCGACGTTCTTCAGCCCTTCCTTCTGCCGCGCCTGGTACAGATCGAAATAGACCTTGCCGGAGCAGAACACGATGCGCGTGACCTTGGCCGCATCGAGCGCATCGACTTCCGGGATCAGGGTCTGGAAGCGTCCCCGGGTGAGATCGTCGAGCCCCGAGACGGACAGCGGATGGCGCAGCAGGGACTTGGGCGTCATCACGATCAGCGGCAGGCGCAGCGAACGCTTCATCTGCCGGCGCAGCATGTGGAACATCTGCGCGGGCGTGGATGGCACGCAGACCTGCTGGTTGTTCTCGGCGCACAGCTGCAGATAGCGTTCCAGGCGCGCCGACGAATGTTCCGGCCCCTGCCCTTCGTAACCGTGCGGCAGGAAGGTCACCAGCCCACAGCAGCGTCCCCACTTGGCATAGCCGCTGGAGATGAACTGGTCGAACATGACCTGGGCGCCGTTGGCGAAATCGCCGAACTGCGCTTCCCAGATGACCAGGGTTTCGGGATCGGTCGTCGAATAGCCGTACTCGAAGCCGAGCACGCCGACTTCCGACAGCAGCGTGTCATTGACGACGAAGCGGTGCCGCTCCTTGCTGAGGTGGCGCAGCGGCGTATGGCGCGCGCCGTTCCTGGCGTCATGCACCGTGGCGTGGCGGTGGAAAAAAGTGCCGCGACGCGCGTCCTGCCCGCACAGGCGCACCGAGAATCCCTCGTTGACCAGGCTCGCGTAGGCCATCGTCTCGGCGAAGCCCCAGTCCATCGGCAGCTCGCCGGCCGCCATGCGCGCGCGATCCTCGTAGATCTTCTGCACGCGCGGATGCAGCGTGAATCCCTCCGGCAGTTCCAGGACCTTGGCCGACAGCGCACGCAGGGCGTCGAGGGTCACCGTCGTGTCGATCGGCGTGTCCCAGCTGCCCTCGCCGTACTTGCGCCAGTCCACCGTGTGCTTGTTGCCGACCAGGCCCAGCGTCACGCGCGCGATGTTCTCGCCCTTGTCCAAGCCCTCGCGGTACTGCTGCACCAGGCGGTCGGCTTCGCCCTTGGGCAAGACGCCTTCCTCTTCGAGCTTGCGCGCATACACCGTCAGCGGCGTCGGATGGTTCTTGACCTTCTCGTACATCAGCGGCGAGGTCACCGACGGCTCGTCGGCCTCGTTGTGGCCCCAGCGGCGGTAGCAGCAGATATCGACGATGACGTCCTTGTGGAACTCGTTGCGGAAGTCCATCGCCACACGCGTGACGAAGGCCACCGCCTCGGGATCGTCGCCGTTGACGTGGAACACCGGCGCTTCGAGCATCTTGGCGAGATCGGTGCAGTAGCGCGAGGTGCGCGCCTCCTTGCCGGGCAGCGCTTCGATCGGGTTGGGCGTGGTGAAACCGATCTGGTTGTTGACGATGATGTGCAGCGTCCCGCCGGTGCTGTAACCCTTCGATTCGGAGAGCTGCAGCGTCTCCATGACCACGCCCTGGCCGGCGAACGCCGCATCACCGTGGATCAGCACCGGAACGATCTTGTCGCCCTGGTCGTCATTGCGGCGCGTCTGCCGCGCCTTGACCGAACCTTCGACCACGGGGTTGACGATTTCGAGATGCGAGGGGTTGAATGCGAGCACCAGATGCAGGCGCTTGCCGGCCACTTCGACGTCGGTCGAAAAGCCCATGTGGTACTTCACGTCGCCGGCCTTTTTCAGGTCCTCCTCGCGGTACTTGCCCTCGAACTCGGCGAACAGGTCCTTGGGCGACTTGCCGAGGATGTTGACCAGGACGTTGAGCCGACCGCGGTGCGCCATGCCGATGACGATCTCCTCGACGTCGCGCACCGCGCAGGCGTGCAGCACCTCGTCGAGCGCCGGGATCAGCGCGTCGCCGCCTTCGAGCGAGAAGCGCTTCTGGCCGACGTACTTCTTGTGCAGGTAGCGTTCCAGACCTTCGGCGGCGACCAGCTGACGCAGCACTTCGAGCTTGCGCGCCGGGGTCAGCTTGGGCTGGAACGCCATCGGCTCCAGGCGCTTCTGGATCCAGCGCTTCTCGTCGGTTTCGGTCAGGTACATGTACTCCGCGCCGATGGTCTCGGTATAGACGGCGCGGATGATGCGGATGATCTCCTTGAGCGGCAGCCGGTCCGCCGCGACCAGCGATCCGGTGTTGAACACCGTATCCATGTCCTCGGGCCCCAGGCCATGGAAGGCCGGATCGAGGTCGGGCACACGCGGCACCGGCGCGAGTCCGAGCGGATCGAGCTTGGCCGCCTGGTGACCGCGGACGCGGTAGTAGTTGATCAGGCGCAGGACGCCGGCCTGCTTCTCTGCGGCGCGGGCATCGAAGCCGGCCTCCGCGGCAACGACCCGGCGCGGCTCGCGGGCGAGACGTTCGAAGCGCGCGACGATTTCGCTGTGCGCGGTCTCGCGCGGCGCATTCTGGTCCTGGATCAGGCGGAAGTACGCGCGCCAGTCGGCATCGACCGATTCGGGGTCGTCGAGGAACTGCTCGTAGTAGGCCTCGACGTAAGGCGCATTGGCGCCCTGGATCGACGAGGACTCGATGAAATGCTGGTATTTGCTCTGGGTCATGGAGATTCCTCGCGCCTCGCTTCCAGCTCAGGCCCGGACTTTCTGGGTTCCACTCTTCCAGTCGGCCGTCAGCTGCTCCAGATAGGCCCTGAAGTCCTCGGCCAGCTCGGGATGCTTGAGGCCGTACTCGACATTGGCGCGCAGGTAGCCCAGCTTGGAGCCGCAGTCGTAACGCGTCCCTTCGAACTCGTAGGCCAGCACGGTCTGCTCCTGCAGCATCGCGCTGATGGCGTCGGTGAGCTGGATCTCGCCGCCGGCACCGCGCTGCGTGCGTTCCAGCAGCTTGAAGATGCGCGGCGTCAGGATGTAGCGGCCGACGACGGCCAGATTGCTCGGCGCTTCCTCGGGCCGCGGCTTCTCGACCATGCGCCGGATCTCGGAGAGTCCGGGGCCGACCGGCTGGGTCTCGACGATGCCATAGCTGCTGACTTCTTCCTTGGGTACGCGCTGCACGGCGAGCACACTGGTGCCGTACTGCTGGTACACGCGGTGCATCTGCGCCAGCGCCGGCTGGAGGCGTCCGTCGATCAGGTCGTCGGCCAGGATCACGTAGAAATCCTCGTCGCCGACCGCAGGCCACGCGCACAGCACCGCATGTCCCAGACCCAGGGCCTCGGCCTGGCGGATGAAGATGCAGGTCACGCCCGGCGGCACGATGTCCTGCACCGCGGCGAGCAGCTTCTCCTTGCCGCGCCCCTGCAGCTCGGCTTCGAGTTCATAGGCCTTGTCGAAGTGATCCATGATGGAGTTCTTCGAGCGGCCGGTGATGAAGATCAGTTCCTGGGCGCCCGCGCTGATCGCTTCTTGCACCGCGTATTGGATCAGCGGTTTGTCAACGACCGGCAGCATCTCCTTGGCGCTGGCCTTGGTCGCTGGAAGAAAGCGGGTACCCAGGCCGGCCACCGGAAACACGGCTTTGCGGATGCGCATCGCGGATCCCTTGCTTTTCTTGGAGGGGCGGTAGTTTAGCGCAGCGAACCGGTCAGATGGACCTTGTCCGCACGGCTCGCCAGCAGCGCGAACTCGATGCCGTCGCCGCCGCGCC
The DNA here is from genome assembly GCF_040066175.1 of Fontimonas sp. SYSU GA230001. Taxonomy (NCBI): domain Bacteria; kingdom Pseudomonadati; phylum Pseudomonadota; class Gammaproteobacteria; order Nevskiales; family Nevskiaceae; genus Fontimonas; species Fontimonas sp. SYSU GA230001. Next base: position 190,241 of record NZ_JBEAAM010000004.1, on the reverse strand, counting down.
GGAACTTCAGGGTCACGCGGCCCGGCAGGAACAGGGGCTGCTTGAACTGCACCGCCAGTTCGCGCGGCGCCTGCGGCAGTTCGGCTTCCAGCAGCGCCGCACAGTGCGCGAGCGACCACATGCCGTGTGCGATGTGACGCTTGAAGCCGAACAGACGCGCGGCCAGCGGCGTCAGATGGATCGGGTTGAAGTCGTGACCCACCGGTGCGTAGCGACGACCGATGTCGGCGGCCGCGGTGAAGCTGCGGTAGTCGGACAGCGCGCTCGGGGCCGGTGCCGGACGCGGCGCGGGCGCCGCCTTGGGCGTCGGCACCCGGTGCAGGATCGTGCTGACCTCGGTCCAGACCGGCGCCTCGCCGATGCTCAGGTCGGTCAGCAGGTCGAACTCGATGCCTTGGCGCACCGCACGCGACTCGCCGACGCGCACGCGCAGGTCGAAACGCTCGTCCGGCCGCAGCGCCCGCTGCTGGCGGATCTCGTTGCGGACGTGCACCAGGCCGAGCAGCGGGAACGGAAACGTCTTTTGCGTCAGCAGATGCAGGTGCAGCGCTCCGGCCATCACGTGCGGAAAGGTGATCGGCAAGCGTTCGGTGTTCGCAAAGCCGCAGACTTCGGCGTAGGACGCCAGATGCGAAGCATCCACGCCGACGTCCTTGACCTCCACCTCCAGCGCGGGCAGTTTCGGCTGCCCCTTGGGCCGGCGGCCGATGGTGGTCGCCGCCTTCAGGAACAGACGGCGCGCGTCGGGTATCTGTGACAGGGTCTGGGTGGTCATGGCGTCCTCTGCAGTGTTGTATTCGGTTCAGGGTACACGGCGGTCGATCCGCAGCCGGATCGGCGCTGCCGCATCCTCGCGGCCCACCGTGACGCGCCCTTCGAGATCGCCGGATTGCGCCTGCGCGGTGCCGCTGCGGCTGACCCGCGCGACGACTTCCCAGCGATCGGCGCTCGACAGCTTGAACTGCGGCGCCATGGCATTGCTGTCGTCGAGCGTGACCGTCGTCGGCAGGTCGGCTGCGCTCAAGCGCTGCACGGCCAGCGGCGGACCGCCACCACCCGGGTTGCGGGCGACGACGAACAGGACATCGCTGGCGGCAATCTCTCCGGCCAGCGCTGCATCGACGTCGATCTTCACGTTGAGCCGCGCCGCGGTGGCGGCCGGCGCAGTAGGCGCCGGCAGTTCACGGCCGGCCCGTCGCGCGAGTTCCCCGAGCTGCTCGTCCAGCGTGTCGCGGAACTCGTCCGGCAGTTCGGTGGCGCGCAGTGCGAGCCAGCGGTCGAGGGCGAGACCGTATTCGCCGGCCTGGGCGGCCGCCAGGCCGGCATACCACAGCGCCTTGGGCTGCTGCGGGTCGATCGCCGTGGCACGCTCGAACAGTTGGCGCGGCAGGCCTCGCAGATCGTGCCCACCGAGCGCCGCACGGACTTCGCCTTCGTCGGCCAGCCAGTCGGCGTTGGGCGCCGCGGCGGTCAGGCGATTCGCGCGCTCGTAGGCAGCGGCGGATTCGGCGTAGCGCGCCATCACGTAGTAGGAGCGACCGAGCATCGCCCAGCCGCCCGCATCGTCCGGCGCCTTGTCCAGGCGCTGTTCGAGGCGTCGCACCATCGCGCCGACCGCCAGCCGCTGTGCCGCCGCGGGATCCTGGCGGGCCGTGTCGATCCACGCGGCGAGCTCACGGCTGCCGCCCAAGTAGTAGCCCAGCCCGCCGACCGCTGCGATCAGCGCGATGCCGACACCGGCGACCGACCAGGAGCGCCGTGTGCCCGCCACGGCGGTCGGCACGCCTGGCTCTCCAGCATCCTCCAGCAGGCGTGCGGCAGCCTCCTGACGCATGGACTCCGCAGCATCGGCGCCGATCGAACCCACGGCCACCTCGGTATCGATCTCGGCGAGGCGGCTGCGATAACTGGCGACATTGAGCGCACGCCGCCCGATCTCGTCGCCCGCCGGTGCGCGGCGCGACCACAGCGGCCGCAGGCTGATCGCCGCCGCCAGCACGACGATGAGCACCATCCAGAACAGCGTCATCGCCGGTCCCCTTGCCCGTCCTCTTCCAGTAGCCGGCGCAGCTGGTCTGCATCCGCTCGCACCGCCTTCGCGCCGCGTGTACGCCGACGCGCGAACGTCAGCGCGATTCCCAGGGCCAGCAGCAGCAGCGCGAACGGCCCGATCCACAGCAGCCAGGTGGCCGGCTTGAACGGCGGCCGGTACAGCACGAAATCGCCGTAGCGCTCGGTGACGTAGGCACTGATCTCGGCATCGCTGCGCCCGGCGCGGATCTGCACGTACACCTGATCGCGCAGGTCCGCCGCCAGCGGCGCGTTGGAATCGGCGATCGACTGGTTCTGGCACACCAGACAGCGCAGCTCGTTGACCAGCTTCTGGTAGCGCTGCGCCTGCTCAGGCGTCAGGTCCTCGTGTTGAGCGTGCACACCACCGACCGCGCACAGCGCCAGCAGCACCGCGCGCAGCCAGGTCCGCATCCGTGTGAGCTCTCGCATCATCGGCCTTGCGCCGGAACCGCGGCCAGCAGCGGGGCGATGGTGTCGCGCCAGGTCTGCGCGTCCAGCGGTCCGATCTGCTTGTAAACGATGATTCCCTGCGCATCGAGCACGTAGGTCTCCGGTACGCCGTACACGCCCCAATCGAGCCCTGCGCGCCCTTCCGGATCGGCCAGCACGGTCCGGTACGGGTTGCCGTGGAGCCGCAGCCAGCGTTCGCCGTCCGCGTCGGTGTCCTTGTAGTCCATGCCGATGATCTCCACGCCCCGCCGCGACAGCTCCATCAGCAGCGGGTGCTCGTCGCGGCACGCGGCGCACCAGCTCGCGAAGAAGTTCACCAGCACCGGACGGCCGAGCAGATCGTCGCGCCGATGGATCGTCTGCGTTCCGAGCTGCCGCAGCTCGAATGCGGGAGCCGGCTTGCCGATCAGCGGGGATGGCACCAGGCGCGGATCGTGGCGGAGACCCACCGCGAACAGCACCACCAGCCCGAGCAGCACCGCCACGGGCAGGATGGCCCACGCATGCCGCGGCAAGCGCATCAGGCCGGAACTCCGTCCGTCGCGGCGGCACGCTGCACGGCGGCCCGGGCCAGCCGGTAACGGCGGTCGGAGGCGGCCAGCCCGCCACCCACTGCCATCAGGACGCCGCCCAACCAGACCAGGCGCATCATCGGCTTGACGTAGATGCGCAGCGCCCATTCACCGCCGCCCAGCGGTTCCGCCAGGGCGACGTACAGATCCCGCAGCGGATTGTGATCGACCGACGCCTCGGTCATCACGCTGCGCTGGGCGCGATACAGGCGCTTCTCGGGCTGCAGCTCGGCCACCCGCACGCCGTCGCGGCTGACTTCGACCGTTGCGCGGTCGGCGTCGTAGTTCGGCCCGGCATAGGGCTCGACCTTCTGCAGGGCGAAGCGGTAGCCGAGCAGCTCGACACCCTGCCCCGGCCCGAGACGCACGTCGCGCTCGATGCTGTACAGGCTGACGAAGGTCACGCCGAGCACCCACAGTCCGAGGCCGAAATGCGCCAGGCTCATGCCCCAGATCGCCCGAGGGATCTGCGCGAGGCCCGCGGCGCGGCGCGCACGCCAGCGCCGCCAGGGCTCCTCGCAGGCCATCACCATCGTCCACAGCGCCAGAAAGGCGCCCGCCGCCGCGATCAGCTCGAAGCGCCGCTGCAGCAGCCAGGGCAGGCTCAGTCCCGCGAGCAGTGCCACGGCCAGCGGCCAGCGCACGCGCCGCAGCACGTCGCGCCCGCGTGCCTGCTTCCAGCCGACGACACTCGCCAGTCCGATCAGAAACGCGAGTGGCGCGGTCAGCGGCAGGAACACGGCATTGAAATACGGCGGGCCGACCGAGATCTTGCCGAGCTTGAACGCATCGACCACCAGCGGGTACAGCGTGCCGATCAGCACGGCGGCCGCCGCGATCACCAGGAACACGTTGTTGAGCAACAGCAGGCCCTCGCGGGACAACAGCTGCAGTTCCCCTTCGGACGCGAAGCGCGGTGCGCGCCAGGCATACAGGCAGAAGGCGATGCCCAGCACGACGGCCAGAAAACTGAGAATGAAAACGCCGCGCGCCGGATCGGTGGCGAAGGCGTGCACCGAGACGAGCACACCCGAGCGCACGAGGAAGGTGCCGAGCAGGGACAGCGCGAAGGCGACGATCGCCAGCAGCACCGTCCACGATTTCAGCAGTCCGCGCTTTTCGGTGACCGCCAGCGAGTGGATCAGCGCGGTGCCGACCAGCCAGGGCATGAACGAGGCGTTCTCGACCGGATCCCAGAACCACCACCCGCCCCAGCCCAGTTCGTGATACGCCCACCACGAACCCAGTGTGATGCCCAGCGTCAGGCACAGCCAGGCGGCCGTCGTCCACGGCCGGGTCCAGCGCGCCCAGGCGGTATCGAGCCGCCCGCTCAGCAAGGCCGTGATCGCAAACGCGAAGGCCACCGAGAATCCGACATAGCCCATGTACAGCAGCGGCGGATGGAACACCAGGCCCGGATCCTGCAGCAGCGGGTTGAGATCGCGGCCGTCCTCCGGCACCGGGAAGTGCCGGTCGAAGGGGTTGGAGGTCAGCAGGATGAACAGCAGGAAGCCGACGCTGAGGAAGCCGAGCACGGCCAGCGCCTGCGCGCGCACGTCGCGCGGCAGGCTGCGGCTGAACACCGACACGGCGGCCGCCCAGCCGGTCAGCATCAGCATCCACAGCAGCATCGATCCTTCGTGTGCGCCCCACACGGCGCTGATGCGGTACATCAGCGGCAGCTGCGAGTGTGAATTGGCCGCGACGTAAACCACCGACCAGTCGCGCTCGACGAAGGCCCAGGTCAGGCAAAGATAGGCCAGCAGCACCAGCACGAACTGACCCTGTGCGGCCGACGCGCCGACGTCCATCCAGCGTGGCTCGCGTCGCCACACGCCGAGCATCGGAACCAGCGCCTGGATCAACGCCACGGCCAGCGCGGCGAGCAGTGCGAAATGACCGAGTTCGGGAATCATGCGGGCAGCCGCGAGCCGGCGCGCGGCATCTCATGGAAGGCGCCCGAGACGCTCTTGAACGGCGCGCAGGAGTGCTTGCCGTCAGCCGTCTTCAGGGACTTCGCCAGCTCGGGCGGCATGTAGTTCTCGTCGTGCTTGGCCAGCACCTCGTCGGCGACGAAGCTGCCGTCCGGCTTGAGACGGCCGGTCGCGACAATACCCTGTCCCTCGCGGAACAGGTCCGGGAGGATGCCGGTGTAGTGGACCGGCACCGACTCGGTGCAGTCGGCCAGTGTGAAACTCACTTCGAGGCCCGCGCCGCGCTGCACCGTACCGGCGACGACGAGACCGCCGAGCCGCAGCTTGGCATCGGTTGGCACGGTGTGCGCGACCAGATCGCTGGGCGTGTAGAAGTACATCATGTTCCGGCGGAACGCGGTGAACGCGAGCGCCGCGGCGATGCCGATGCCGATCAGGAGCGCCGCGACGGCCACCATCCGCTGTTGCCGTTTGGTCATTGGTCCTCTTCCGCCTCGAAAAGCTCACGCCGCCGCGCGCGCGGCGCCCACCAGTTCCAGCCAAAAACCGCCGCGGCAAAGCCGAAGCTGCCCCAGACGTAGGGTGCGTAGCCGCTCATGTACCAGAAGTTCGCATCCATCATCGCTTCCGAGCAGACCGCTGCTCAGCGCCCCAGTTCCGCGACCCACGCGGTACCGCGCTCGCGCCACAGCAGCTCGTTCTGCACGCGGCGCAGGATCGCGTAAGCGCAGAACAGGAAGGTCCCCGCCACTGCGGCATACAGCGGGACGCCCATCTCTGGCGTGATCGTCGGCTTGCCGAGCTTGAGAATGGTCGATGTCTGATGCAGCGAGTTCCACCAGTCCACCGAGTACTTGACGATCGGCACGTTGACGACGCCGACGATCGCCAGCAGCGCGCAGGCGCGGCTGCCGGCCCGCGGATCGTCGAAGGCCTGGTACAGCCCGATGACGCCCAGATAGAGGAACAGCAGGACCAGTTCGGAAGTCAGCCGTGCGTCCCAGACCCAATACGCGCCCCACATCGGCTTGCCCCACAGCATGCCGGTCACCAGCGCCACCGCCGTCATGCTCGCGCCCACCGGTGCGGCAGACACCAGCACGCTCTCGGCGAGCTTCATGCGCCAGATGATCGCGATCGCGCCGGCGACCGCCATCAGCGTGTAAAGCGACAGCGAAACCGCGGCAGTCGGCACATGCACGTAGATGATGCGGAAGGCATCCTTCTGCTGGTAGTCGGCCGGAGCGAACACGAGCCCGCCGATCCAGCCCCAGGCGAGCAGCGCCAGCGACACGGCGCCGATCCACGGCGCCCAGCGTTCCGCCAGCCGGAAGAAGTACGGCGGCGAGGCGAGGCGATGGAACCAGGTCCACATGGCGGGTCTGTTGAAGAATCAGTCGAAGGCGTTGCGCAGCGCAGTGCTGCAGGCCCAGGGAACCAGGCTCATGGCCAGCGCCAGAATCGCGGCGACGAAGTATAGCGGAGCGCTGGCATCCAGGCCCTGCTGCGCGCTGCGCACCGCGCCGGCGCCGAAAATCACCACCGGCGTGATCAGCGGCAGGACCAGCACCGGCAGCAGCAGCCCCGCGCGCGGCAGGCCGACGGTCAGCGCCGCGACGAAACCGCCGACCGCACTGATGCAGGGCGTGCCCAGCGCCAGCCCTGCCGCCAGCGTCCACAGCGGCGCGCCGCTCATGCCCAGACCTGCCGCCAACGGCACGGACAGCAGCACCAGCGGCAGGCCGCTGAGCAGCCAGTGCGTGCCCAGCTTGACCAGGACGGTCAGGTAAAGTGGGGTCGGCGCGAGGCACAGCTGCTCCAACGTGCCGTCGTCATAGTCGGCGCGGAACAGGCGCTCCAGCGTCAGCAGCGCCGCGAGCAGGGCCGCGACCCAGACGATCGCCGGGGCGAATGCGGCGAGGCGCGGGTCGTTCGGTTCCGCGCCCAGACCGAACAGGGTGACGACGACCGCGAGGAAGAACGGCGGCATCAGCCAGTCCGCACGCGAGCGCGCCGCCAGGCGCAGCTCGCGCAGGCCTGTCGCGAGCAGGGCCCTCATGTCCGCCGCCCGGGACGCCGCATCCCCTGCAGATCCAGCGCGCGGACGCCGGGCAAACCGGCCGGCAGTGCCTGGTGACTGGTCATGACGACCATGCCGCCGCTGCGCAGGTGCGCCGCGAGCAGATCGGCGAACAGCGCGATGCCACCGCCATCGAGCCCGTCCAGCGGCTCGTCCAGCAGCCACATCGGCCGCGGTGCGAGCAGCAGGCGCGCCAGCGCGCTGCGCCGCTTCTGGCCGGCGGACAAGGTCCGCACGGGGCGGCGGCGCGCGCCGGACGGCACACCGAGGCGATCCAGCGCCGGACCCACGCCCGATGCATCGGCTCCATTGAGCCCGCACCAGAACTGCAGGTTCTCCACCGCGCTGAGCGGTGGCGACAGTGCGTTGCGATGTCCGATCCAGTGCCGGCCCAGTTCCGCCGGCTCGGTCGCGATTCTCCCCGATCCAGCGCGCCGCAGGCCGGCCAGGACCTCCAGCAGCGTCGTCTTGCCGGTGCCGTTGGCGCCACGCAGATGCAGGAGTTCGCCCGCGCACAGCGCGAAGCTCAGGTCCGAGAGGAGCACGCGATCGCCGCGATTCACGCACAACTGGTTGATCTGCAGGCGGTGCACGGCGGTTCGTGAGGCGCGGACGGCGGCGAAAGGCGCGTAGTGTACGGGATGGCGCGTCGCATGCACCTGATCGGCGCCCCCGATCAGCCCGTACAATACGGCCCCCTTCCGCACCCGATCCGCCGTGACCGCAAACCTCATCGACGGCAAAGCCGTGGCCGCAGCCGTACACGAGCGTGTCCGCGCCGGCGTGCAGGCGCGCACCGCGCGCGGCCTGCGCGCGCCGGCGCTCGCCACCGTCCTCGTCGGCAACGATCCGGCCTCCGAGGTGTATGTCCGCAACAAGCGCCTCGCCTGCGAGAAGGTCGGCATCCGCTCGGTGCCGCTGCATTTCCCGGCGACGGTCACGCAGGCCGAGCTGCTCGCCGCGATCGACGCGCTCAATGCCGACCCCGACATCGACGGCATCCTCGTCCAGCTGCCCCTGCCCGCCCATCTCGATGCAACCCAGGTCACCGAGCGCATCGTGCCGGCCAAGGACGTCGATGGCTTCCATCCCTACAACCTCGGACGACTGGCGCAGCGCCGGCCACTGCTGCGGCCCTGCACGCCGTTCGGCGTGATGGAACTGCTGCGTTCGGCCGGTGAAACCTTCAAGCGACGCACCGCGGTCGTCGTCGGGGCCAGCAACCATGTCGGCCGCCCGATGATGCTGGAGCTGATGCTTGCCGGCGCGACGGCGACCTGCTGCCACCGGTTCACCGCCGACGTGCCCTCGGAGGTCGCGCGCGCCGACATCCTCGTCGTCGCGGTCGGCAAACCCGCGCTGGTCAAGGGTGCGTGGATCAAGCCGGGCGCGACGGTGATTGACGTCGGCATCAACCGCCTGGAATCCGGCAAGCTGGTCGGCGACGTCGAATTCGAAGCAGCGCGTGAACGCGCGGCCTGGATCACGCCGGTGCCCGGCGGCGTCGGACCGATGACGGTGGCGATGCTGATGCAGAACACCTTGCAGGCGGCCGGCGGCTAGCGTCGTCGTAACCGTCCTTACCGCCGCATTCCCCCATGGCGGTCCGGTCCTGAAGCGATTATGGTTGGACGCAGGCGAATCACGCCCGGCGCAACGGTAATCGGCATGACCTCAGTGCATCCATTTCTGACCGACGCACACGAATCGTTCCGCCAGCAGGCGCGCCGCTTCGTCGAGCGCGAGATCGCGCCGCACATCGAGCGCTGGGAAAAGGACGAACAGTTGCCGCGCGAACTGCACCGCAAGGCGGCGGAGGCCGGTCTGCTGCAGATCGGTTTCCCGGAAGCCTACGGCGGCGTCGAGGTGCCCGATCTGTTCTACGCCATCATCCTCACCGAGGAACTGGCGCGCGCCGGCAGCGGCGGCGTGATCGCCAGCCTGATGTCGCACGGCATCGGCACGCCGCCGATCGTCCACGCCGGCACGCACGAGCAGAAGCAGAGATTCGTTGCGCCGGTGCTCGCCGGCGAGAAGATCGCCGCGCTGGCGATCACCGAACCTTCCGGCGGTTCGGACGTCGCCAATCTGAAGACACGCGCCGAACGCGACGGCGATCACTACATCGTCAACGGCTCGAAGACCTTCATCACCTCCGGCATACGCGCCGACTTCATCACCACCGCCGTGCGCACCGGCGGACCGGGCATGGGCGGCGTGTCACTGCTGGTGATCGAGGGCGATACGCCGGGCCTGTCGCGCAGCCCACTGAAGAAGATGGGCTGGTGGTGCTCGGACACCGCGACGCTCTACTTCGACCAGTGCCGCGTCCCGGTCGCCCACCGCATCGGTGCGGAGAACGCCGGTTTCATGGCGATCATGATGAACTTCAACCAGGAACGCATCATGCTCGCCGCGCAGGCCTGGGCCTTCGCGCAGGTCTGCCACGACGAGGCCCTCGCCTACGCCCGTATCCGCGAGACTTTCGGCAAGCCGCTGATCCGCAACCAGGTCATCCGCCACAAGCTGGCCGACATGCGCATGCGCATCGACGCGGTCAAGGCACATCTGGATCTGCTCGCGTGGCGGGTGAGCAACAAGCAGATGCCGGTCGCCGAAGTCTGCCTGCTGAAGAACCATGCGACGACGATGCTGGAATGGGTCGCCAACGAGGCGATGCAGATCCTCGGCGGCGCCGGCTATCTGCAGGGCAGCAAGGTCGAACGCATCTACCGCGAGACCAAGGTCCTCACCATCGGCGGCGGATCGCAGGAAGTCATGAAGGACCTGGCAGCCCGTCAGCTCGGCTACTGATGCGGTCGGCGGCAGCGCCCGCACCCGCGCTCGCCCGCCGGCGTCGGGCTCGCGACACCGTGTCGCAAACGACGAGGGGCGCCGCAGCGCCCCTCGTATCGGTCAAACCACCGCGCTACTGCGGTGGCACCGCCACCGGACAGGCGGTATGCACATTGACTGCAGTCAGCAGAGCAACCAGCGCGTCTGCCTGGTAGATTAGACGCAAACCATTGGCAGACTGTGCCAGTGGAGGGGTCGACAGCAGGGACACCTCCTGCCCACCGATCAGGCCGAGCAGGTCTAACCCTAGAAGTGTGGACTGGCCGTCGAAGCTTTCGACAACGGTGCAAGTGTTGTCGGGTGCGCACTGCAGCGTGTCGATGGTCAGTGAACCCAGCAGGTCCAGCGACAGCAGCGACGACGGCCGGCTGACCGCGAAGCCGGCACGCTGACCGACCACCAGTTTCTGCTGCGTGGTGTCATAGACGTCGATCCCCAGACTGGCCTGCATCAGCAGCCCCAGGTTCACCGTCAGCGTCGCATAGGACTCGAGGTTGCCATCGACGACATTGCCCGGCTGCGACACGGTGCACGCCGGTGCGACGCAGGCATTACTGCTGCTCGCACGGGCGACCGCCGGCGGATTGACGAATTCGGTGACGCAGAACTGATTCACCGGGGCGACCGTCACGTTGGCCACGGCCGAATCCGGCACGGCGCCCGGCGGATTGGTCACGCGGCCGGTCACGTCGGCGCTGCCCAGCGACAGCGCCTGGAACTGCGCGTCGCTGCCAGGATTGTTGATCACCGCCGGCGCCGAGCTGCTCCAGTTGACCGTGTAGTTGGCACCGCTGAGCTGCTGGACCGAGTTGTCGGAGAACCTGCCGTAGATCTCGAACGGCACATCACCGACGAACACCGTGTACTTGTTGTCGTCAGTCTTGGTGAAGCCCGCCGGCTTGACGTACTCGACCGCGCTGAGCGTCGCGCCGGTGACGGTCAGGCCGGCGTTGGCCGACAGGGTGCCGCCGCCGGGTGCCGGCGTGGTCGCGCGCACCGTGGTGCTGCCGATCGCCGTCGAATCCGCCCGCGTGGTCACGCCGGTGGTCGGCGTCAGCGTCGCGATGTCGGGATTGACGATGGTCCAGTTGACCGTCGATCCCGGCGGCAGATCACGCGTGACGTTGTCGGTGTAGCGACCGCGCGCGAAATAGTTCGTGGCCCCCCCCAGCGGGATCGATGCGGCGGGCGGCTCGATCACCAGACTGGTCAGGCGCGGCGCGCCGACCGACACCACGACGTCATCGGAAACACCATCGCGTTCGCCGGTCACCGTCACCGTGCCCTGCGCGACCGTCGTGCCCGCGCCGGAGGCGCTGACCGTCAGCACGCTGTCGTTGCTCGACGTCCAGTTCACGTTTGTGACGGCCTGCTCGTAGGTCTCCGTCGCCGAGCCGGGCGGATTGGTGAAGGTTCCGATCGCGGTGAACTGAACCGTCTCACCCAGGGCTGGATTCGATCGGTCGACTTCGACACGCAGGCTCACCAACTGGGTCGTGAAGTCCGGGCTCTGGATGCTGCCATCACCGCAGCCCGCGAGGACTGCTGCGAGCATCAGTGCCCATGCGCGAAACGCTTTCATCAAAGGGGCTCCCACCGTATTGAGTGAAGTGTCCACCGACAACGCCAAGCCGTTCTCTTATTTACGGCATCACTGCGTGACATCATAATGCATTCCAAGTTGCCGTGAAGAGTGCTGCCGAAGAGTGACCTGCGGCTCCGCATACTGAGAACCAGCATGCGCAGCCAGGGGTCGGCGAACCGGACATTCCTCATGTTCGTTGGGGATCAACGCTAAATCAGGGACTGGAGATTGCAGATGCCGAAGCACGCATGGCTGAGCGCCGTCGCGCTGTTGTTGGGGACCGTCGTACCCGCTGCCCAGGGCAAGGAGTTCGACGACCGCTGGTACGTCGCGCCGATGATCGGCGGCGTGGTGTCGGACAGCAACGAGCAGGACGCCGGCATTTTCGGCGGCCTGATCCTCGGCAAGCCCATCAGCCCGCTGCTCAACCTGGAAGTCGAAGCCAACTACAGCGGCCTCGATGTCAGCCACCTGCCAGCGGGCAACATCTACAAGCGCTGGACGCTGGGCGTCAACGCCGTCGGCTTCTTTGCGCCGGAGTCCGCCAAGATCCGTCCGTACCTGCTGATCAACGGCAACGGCCACACGATCGACTTCCTGACTGTCAGCGGCATCAACGGTGTCGGCCTGGGCGCCGGCGGCGGCGCGCTGTTCAAGCTGACCGAGCGCTGGGACGCGCGTCTCGACGTGCGCTACAACCTCGACTACATCAGCGAGACCACCGAGAACGGTGTGACCGTCCCGGACGACGTGTTCTACCTGTGGTCCGGCGCGGTGGGCGTGTCGTACAAGTTCGGCGCCGATCCCTACGACCAGGATGGCGACGGCGTGCCGGATTCGCGCGACAAGTGCCCGGACACGCCCAAGGGCGTCGCCGTGTATTCCGACGGCTGTCCGATGGACCTCGATGGCGACGGCGTGCCGGATTATCTCGACAAGTGCCCGAACACGCCCAAGGGCGTGCTCGTCGGCAAGGACGGCTGCGAGCTCGACAGCGACGGTGACGGCGTGCCCGACAGCCGCGACCAGTGCCCGAACACGCCCAAGGGCGTGCCGGTCAATACCAATGGCTGCCCGCTCGATTCCGACGGCGACGGCGTGCCCGATTACCTCGACAAGTGCCCCGGCACGCGCCCCGGCACCCGCGTCAACGCGGAAGGCTGCTCGCTCGAAGACCGCGACGGTGACGGCATCCCCGACGAACTCGACAAGTGCCCCGGCACGCCGCCGGGCATCCCGGTCGGCCCTGACGGCTGCCCGCTCGATTCCGACGGCGACGGCGTCCCCGACTACATGGACGAGTGCCCGAGGACGCCCGCGGGCGCCAAGGTCCTGCCCAACGGCTGCGCGCTGACCGGCGATTGCCGCAAGCCGCGTCCGGGTGAACAGGCCGATGCCAACGGCTGCGCGATCGACAAGAACTTCATCCTGCGCGGCGTGAAGTTCGAGTTCGACTCCGATCGGCTCACGCCGGCCGCGCGCGAGATCCTCAACGAAGTCGCGCAGACGCTGCAGGCCTACCCCAACATCGACGTCGAGCTCGAAGGCCACACTGATGCCATCGGCAGCGACGCCTACAACCTCGGCCTCTCCGAGCGCCGCGCCAATGCCGTCAAGGTCTATCTCGAAGGCCGCGGCGTGAAGGGCAAGCGCATGAAGCCGGTGGGTTACGGCGAGAGCCGGCCGATCGCCACCAACGAGACCGACGCGGGCCGCGAGGAGAACCGCCGCGTGGAACTCAAGGTGATCGAGTAAGCGGCGCCCCGGAGTGGCGATGCACGACCCCCGCCGCGGCAACGCGGCGGGGGTTTCTTGTTTGCGTGGCTGTCAGCCGGTCACTGGAGCGGCAGGAGAGCTCAGCCGGCGGGACCGGGCGTCAGCTGCACCAGCAGCTGCCGGTTCTTGACCTGCTGCCCCGGCTGTACATGGACGGCGACGACCGTACCGGCGACCGGCAGCGCCAGCTGGAACTCCATCTTCATGGCTTCCAGCACGACCAGCGCCCGACCCTTCTCCACCGGTTGTCCGGGCGCCACATGCACCGCGACGATCCTGCCGTCGGAATTCGCATGGAGCCGGCCGTCGGACCCGGCGGCGAGTGCCTGCGCGGCGGCCAGCGTGACGTCGAGATAGCCGTGGCAGCGGCCTTCGGCCTCCAGCCAGACCTGATGACCGTCACGCGCGAATCGCGCCTGTCCGGCGAGTCCGCCGCGCGTGTACTGGAATGCATGCGCGCTACTGCGGCAGACCTCGAACGTGAAGGTCTGCCCGTCGAGGTGAACCGTGTACCTGTGCCCCTCGTGGACCATCACCTCCAGCGCGTACTCGCGGTCCCGCCACTTCAGGCGCATCCCAGCCGCGACCGGATGCGAGCTGTGCCAGCCGATCAAGTCGGAGGACAGTCCCTGCGCGAGCGCCAGACTGCGCGCGTCGTCCAGATACAGCGCCACGGCAGCGAGCGCGACATGATCCGCCGCCGGGTGCTCGGCGGCGATCCGTTCGTGCGGGAAGTGATGGCCGATGAACGCGGTTGACACCTCGCCGGCCGCGAAGGCGTCGTGCGCGAGGATGTCGCGCAGATAGGACTTGTTGCTGACCACGCCCAGCAGCGTCGTGTCATCGAGCGCCTTGAGCAGTCGCATGCGCGCGATGTGGCGATCCTCGCCCCAGGCGATGATCTTGGCCTGCATCGAGTCGTAGTGCGGGCTGATGATCCATCCGTCGCGGAGCCCGCTGTCCACGCGCACGCCCGCACCGGTCGGCGCCTCCCACTTCAGGATGCGGCCGGTCTGCGGCAGGTAGTTCTGCGCCGGATCTTCGGCGCACAGGCGCACTTCGATGGCACAGCCGCGCCGGCGTTCCAGCACCTCCTCCTGCGTCAACGGCAATGCCTCGCCCTGGGCGACGCGCAACTGCCACTCGACCAGATCGACGCCGTACACGAGTTCCGTCACCGGATGCTCGACCTGCAGGCGCGTGTTCATCTCCAGGAAGTAGAACGCACCATCCGGCGCGAGCAGGAACTCGACCGTGCCGGCGCCGACGTAATCGACCGCTCGCGCCGCTGCGACGGCCGCCGCGCCCATGCGCGCGCGCAGCGTCTCGTCCACCGCGGGCGAGGGCGCCTCCTCGACCACTTTCTGGTTGCGGCGCTGCACCGAGCAGTCGCGCTCGCCGAGGTGGATCACGTTGCCGTGGCGGTCGCCGAACACCTGGATCTCCACGTGACGCGCGTGCAGCACCGCCTTTTCGATCAGCAGCTGTCCACTGCCGAATGCATTGGCGGCCTCGCTGCGCGCCGAGCGGATCGCGTCCGCCAGGTGCGCGTCATCGTGCACCAGGCGCATGCCGCGCCCGCCGCCACCGGCCGCAGCCTTCACCATCACCGGCAGACCGATCCGGCGTGCCTCGGCGAGCAGCGTCTCGTCCGACTGGTCGTCGCCCTGGTAGCCGGGAATGCACGGGACACCCGCGGCGGCCATGCGGATCTTCGACGCCGACTTGTTGCCCATCGCCGCGATCGAATGCGGATCCGGACCGATGAAGACCAGGCCGGCCTCCTGCACCGCCTGCGCGAACTCGGCACGCTCCGACAGGAAGCCGTAGCCCGGATGGACCGCCTGAGCGCCGGCGAGCCGCGCGGCGCAGACGATCTTGTCGATCGCCAGATAGGAGTCACGCGCCGGTGCCGGGCCGATGCACACCGCCTCGTCCGCCTCGGTGACGTGCATGGCGTCACGGTCGGCCTCGCTGTACACCGCCACCGTCGTGTAGCCGAGCTTCCTGGCGCTGCGGAGCACCCGCACGGCGATTTCGCCACGGTTGGCGACCAGAACCTTCGAGAATCGAATCATCTTCCCGGCTTCCTCAGGGCTGAGACCAACTGGGCGCGCGTCTCTGCATGAAGGCCGCGATGCCTTCCGGCGCCTCGGGGCCGCGCACGCTGGCGGCAAACTTGCGCGCCGCGTCGTCGAGCACCGCGTCGATCTCCAGGCGCGCGGCATTCATCAGGATCTGCTTGGTCAGCGCATTGGCCTGCGGCGCACATTGGCGGACCTGTGTGAGCGTGTCCCGCAGCCGTGTCTGCAACGCGTCCTCGTCTTCGAACACCTCGTGCACCAGGCCCAGACGCAGCGCGTCGCCGCCGCGGATCGTCACACCGGTCAGGCACAGCCTGCGCGCCTGGGTCAGACCGATGCGTTCGACGACGAACGGCGCGATCTGCGCCGGCGGCAAGCCGCGCGTGGTCTCCGGCAGACCGAACCTCGCATCGACGTGTGCGAAGGCGACGTCGGAGACACAGGCGAGCCCAAAGCCGCCGCCCATCACCGCGCCGTCACAGACCGCGATCACCACCGGCGGAGCCTGTGCGACCTGTCGCAGCATCGCGCCGAAGGCGCGGTTCATCGCCATGATCGGATCGTCCGTGCCGGTCGCGGGCAGCTTCACGCCTCCGGCGAGCATGCCCTTGAGATCGCCACCGGCGCAGAAATGCCCGCCGGCGCCGCGCAGCACCACGGCGCGCACGCACCCCGGCTCCTCCGCGATCCGTGCGAACACCGCACCGATCTCCGCGAGCATGTCCATGTCCATGGCGTTGCGCGCGTCGGGACGATTCAGCGTCAGCCACAGCACGCCCTGCTCCAGCCGGAGCAACAGCGTCCTGCATTCGGGAAGTTCCATGCGCATCGCTCCTAGAAACGCGCCACACCGTAGGTGTTCGGCGACAGCGGCCGCGCCTGGGCCTCGCGCGTGATCGACAGGCACAGCCCCAGCACCCTGCGAGTGTCGCGCGGGTCGATCAGCCCGTCGTCGAACAGGCGCGCGGTCGCGGCGAAGGCGTGCGATTCCTTGTCGAACTGATGGATGATGTTCTGGCGAAACATCGCCAGCATCTTCTCGTCCGCCTCGCCGGGCTGCTTGCCTTCCTTGGCCCATTTCTCGCGCGTGACGATCTCCATCACCCCGGCCGCCTGCTCGCCGCCCATCACCGCCGTGCGCGCGTTGGGCCAGGCGAAGATGAAATGCGGGTCGAAGCCGCGGCCGCACATGCCGTAGTTGCCCGCACCGAACGATCCGCCGATGACGATCGTGATCTGTGGCACCGTCGCATTGGCGACGGCCTGGATCATCTTGGAGCCGTGCTTGACGATGCCGCCCTGTTCGCTCTCCGTGCCAACCATGTAGCCGGTCGTGTTCATCAGATAGACGATCGGCATGTTGGACTGGCAGCACAGCTGGATGAACTGACCCGCCTTGGTGGCGCCCTTGACCGTGATCGGACCGTTGTTGGAGATGATGCCGACGGCGTGCCCGTGGATCACGGCGCGGCCGCAGATGGTCTGCTCGTCGTACTCGGTCTTGAAGTCGAGGAATTCCGAACCATCGACGATGCGTGCGATCACCTCGCGGCAGTCGAAGGGCTTGCGGTAATCCGGCGGCACGACGCCGCACAGTTCGTCGATGTCGTACAGCGGCGCGCGAATCGGCAGCAGGTCCAGGCGCGGACGCTGTGCGTTCCAGTTCAGATTGCGCACGATCTCGCGCGCCACGCGGATGCCATCGACATCGTTCTCGGCGATGAACTCGCTGGTCCCGGCGATCCGGCAGTGCATCTCCGCGCCGCCCAGGTCCTCGTCGCTGGCGATCTCGCCGGTGGCCGCCTTGAGCAGCGGCGGCCCGGCGAGGAACACCTTGGCATTCCTGCGCACCATCACCACGTAATCGGACATGCCGGGCAGATAGGCACCGCCGGCGGTGCTCGATCCGTGGACGACGGTCACCTGCGGGATGCCGGCGGCCGACAGTCGCGCCTGGTTGGCGAAGGTCCGGCCACCGGGGATGAACAGCTCGGCCTGGTACATCAGATTGGCGCCGCCGGACTCGATCATCGAGACGACCGGCAGTTTCTGCTGCAGCGCGATCTCCTGCATGCGCAGGCCCTTGTGCATGCCCCACGGTGTGACCGTGCCGCCCTTGATCGCCGAGTTGGAGGCACCGAGCATGCAGCGCACGCCCGACACATAGCCGATGCCCGCGATCTGGTTGCCGCCCGCCTGCGACCCATCCTTGTCGTCGTGCATGCGGTAACCGGCCAGCGTGGACAGTTCCAGCCACGGCGAGCCGCGGTCGAGCATCAGCTGCACGCGCTCGCGCGGCAGGATCTGCCCGCGCCGGTGGAAGCGACTGCGCTTGCCCTCCTCCTCGGCCCGGCCCTTGGCTTCGATCGCACGCCAGTCGTCGATCAGCTTGAGCATGCCCTCGCGGTTCTGCCGGAACTGGGCATCGGACGGATCGACCCGCGATTCGATAATCGGCACTTCCGTCTCCTCCAGGACGCCTTTGGTGCCGATATTTTTACCTTTATTTACCGCGTCATTCGAGAACAATCTCGATTACTACACGCTCGCCTGCCGCGCCTTCCGCGACCCGACGACCGGTTCCGGCTCAGCCCAGCGCCTTGGGTTTGACCGCGCGGTGGAAGCCCTGGTACGGCGTGGAGTTCTGGTGATCCAGCAACGGGAAGGCCTTGGCCCCGAGGCTGCTGCCGCCATCGATCTTGATGCAGGTCCCGGTGACGAAAGCCGCGCCCTCGGACAGCAGCCACACGATGGCGCTGCTGACCTCCGCCTCCTCGGCCATGCGCTTGAGTGGCGCGAGGCCGGCCAGCCTGGGAATCACTTCCCTGGCGAAGTTCGGGTCGTAGTGATCCATGCCGCTGGAGGCGACGTAGCCGGGCGCCACCGCGTTGACGCGCACGCCCGACACGCCCCATTCGATCGCGGCGGTCTCGGTGAAATTGAGCATGCCGGCCCGCGCCGCGCCGCTGTGCCCCATGCCCGGCATGCCGCCCCACATGTCGGCGATCATGTTGACGATCGCGCCGCCGTGCTTCTTCATGCACTGCGTATAGACCTCGCGCGCCACCAGGAAGCCCCCGGTGAGGTTGTTGGCGACGACGGCCTCCCAGCCCTTCTTGGAAATCATCGCCAGCGGCATCGGAAACTGGCCACCGGCGTTGTTGACCAGGCCGTGGATCCTGCCGTGCTCGGCGAGGATCTGCTTGACCGTCGTTTTCACGGCCTCCTCGTCACGGATGTCGAAGGCATGGCTCGCGGCCGTGCCGCCATCCTCGCGGATCTCGGCGACGACGGCGTCGAGCTTGTCCGCCTTGCGCCCGGTGACGATCACGGTCGCGCCGAGCGCCGCCAGCTCGTGCGCCGTGCAGCGGCCGATGCCGGATCCGCCGCCGGTGACGACGATGGTCTGGCCGGCGAACAGGCCGGCGCGGAATACCGAACGATAGGGCACGGGTCAGCCTCCTTCAGAACGCATCGCCGGGCACGCGCACGGCGCCTTCCATCAGCACGCGCGCCGAGCGCGACAGGATCGCTTTCCTGACGACCCACTCGCCGTTGACCTGTGCGGCAGCCGCGCCGACGCGCAGCGTGCCGGACGGATGGCCAAAGCGCACCGCATCGCGGACACCGCCGCCGGCGGCCAGGTTCACCAGCGTGCCGGGGATCGCGGCCGCGGTGCCGATCGCCACCGCGGCGGTGCCCATCATCGCGTGGTGCAGCTTGCCCATCGACAGCGCGCGCACGTTGAGGTCGATATCGCCCGCCCGGATCGTCCTGCCGCTGGACGCGACGTAGTCGCGCGGCGGCGCGACGAACGCGATCTTGGGTGTGTGCTGGCGCTTCTGCGCCTCCTCCGGCGTCTTGATCAGACCCATGCGCAACGCACCGGCGACGCGGATCGCCTCGAATTTGGCCAGCGCCTGCGGATCGTTGTTGATCTGCTCGCGCAGCTCGGTGCCGGTGCAGCCGATCTCGCCTGCATTGACGAACACGGTCGGGATGCCGGCGGTGATCATCGTCGCCTTGAGCCTGCCGACGCCGGGCACGTCCAGCTCATCGACGAGATGGCCGGTGGGGAACATCGAGCCGCCCTCGTCACCATCGTCCGACGGATCGATGAACTCCAGCACGATCTCGGCGGCCGGAAAGGTCACGCCGTCCAGCTCGAAGTCTCCGGTCTCCTGCACTTGCCCGCCGGTGACCGGCACGTGGGCGATGATCGTCTTGCGGATGTTGGCCTGCCAGATGCGCACGACGCAGGTGCCGTCGTGCGGAATCCGTGCGGGATCGACGAGGCCGGCGTGGATCGCGAACGCGCCGGCCGCGGTGGACAGGTTGCCGCAGTTGCCGGACCAGTCCACGAAAGCCTTGTCGATCGCAATCTGGCCGTAGAGGTAATCGACATCGTGATCGGGCTGCGTGCTCTTCGACAGGATCACGCATTTGCTGGTGCTCGACGTCGCGCCGCCCATGCCGTCGATGTGCGCGGCATAAGGGTCCGGCGAGCCGATCACGCGCATCAGGAAGCGGTCGCGCGCCTCGCCGGGCTGCTGGCAGCGCAGGGGCAGATCCTGCAGGCGGAAGAACACGCCCTTGCTCGTCCCCCCGCGCATGTAGGTGGCGGGAACCTTGATCTGGGGCACGTGAGTCATGGGTTCAATGCAGAGTGCGGACGCTGGAATGGACATCGGCCGGCACGAGCAGGCGCGCACGGACGAGATCGACAGGGCGCTGCCAAGCATGATGGCCATAGCGGCGGCCGTCTTGCACGAGGGACGGATGGCGGAACAACCCGTCCCACTGCTGTGCCGCGGCTTCGGGCAGCGAACGATTGCGGTACGCGAAGTGATGCCAGGCCTCGAAGCGGAGACGGTTCAGGGAACCCAGCAGGCTACGGTCACGGGTGTTGGCGCAGGTCGGCGGTGCCTCCCATGCGCGCAGCTCGGCGCCGACCAGCGGCAGTTGCGGATCCAGGCCGAAGTGCGCGAACAGCTTGAACAACTGCTGACCGGCATGCACGTGCAGGTCGCGCAGGTCGGCCGCACGTGCCGGCAGGACCAGCGTCGCGCCGGTCGCGGCATTGAGCAGCAGCGCAAAGGGCTCGCGGTCGATGAAGTCGATGTCCGCATACCACTCGCCGAGCGGGTTGTCCGCGGCAGGCGGCTCCGGCAGCTTCGCCGGCTGGCGCAGGCGCTTGAGCAGCTTGGCGGTGCAGCGCAGGACGGTCATGTCAGGCCCTCGCGACGGTTCGCGCCGGTGGTGGCGGCCTCAGGCGGCCTTGCTCGACGCCAGGAAATCCTGCGCGAAGCGCTGCAGCACGCCACCGGCCTCGTAGATCGAGACTTCCTCGTCGGAATCGAGCCGGCAGGTGACCGGAACCTCGACTTTCTCGCCGCTCCTGCGATGGATCACCAGCGTCAGGTCCGCGCGCGGCTTGCGCTCGCCGATCACATCGAAGGTCTCGGTGCCGTCGATGCGCAGCGTCAGGCGCGTGGTGCCGGACTTGAACTCCAGCGGCAGCACGCCCATGCCGATCAGGTTGGTGCGGTGAATGCGCTCGAAGCCCTCGGCGACGATCGCCTCGACACCGGCGAGCCGCACGCCCTTGGCCGCCCAGTCGCGCGAGCTGCCCTGACCATAGTCGGCGCCGGCGATGATGATCAGCGGCTGCTTGCGGTTCATGTAGGTTTCGATCGCCTCCCACATGCGCATGACCTTGCCGTCCGGCTCCACGCGCGCGAGCGATCCCTTCTTCACCGAGCCGTCCGCATTGCGCACCATCTCGTTCGTCAGCGTCGGGTTCGCGAACGTGGCGCGCTGCGCGGTGAGGTGATCGCCGCGATGCGTCGCGTAGGAGTTGAAGTCTTCCTCCGGCAGCCCCATCTTCGCCAGATACTCGCCGGCCGCGGAGTCCGGCAGGATCGCATTCGACGGCGACAGATGATCGGTGGTGATGTTGTCCGGCAGCACCGCGAGCGGACGCATGCCCCTGAGCGTACGTTCGCCGGCCAGCGCGCCTTCCCAGTACGGCGGACGGCGGATGTAGGTGGACTGCGGGCGCCAGTCGTAGAGTGGCTTGATCGTCCGGTCCTCGACGACCTTGAAGCTGAACATCGGCTCGTACACCGCGCGGAAGTGCTCGGGCTTGACGCTGGCGCGGACGATGGCGTCGATCTCCTCGTCCGACGGCCAGAGGTCCTTGAGCGTGACGGGCTTGCCGTCCCGGTCCGCGCCGAGCACGTCCTTCTCGATGTCGAAGCGGATCGTGCCGGCGATCGCGTAGGCGACGACCAGCGGCGGCGAGGCCAGGAACGCCTGCTTGGCGTAGGGATGGATGCGGCCGTCGAAGTTGCGGTTGCCGGACAGCACGGCGACGGAATACAGATCGCGGTCGATGATTTCCTGCTGGATCTTCGGGTCGAGCGCGCCGGACATGCCGTTGCAGGTCGTACACGCGAACGCGACGATGCCAAAGCCGAGCTGCTCCAGGTCGCCGAGCAGGCCGGCGTCCTTCAGATACAGTTCCACCGCCTTCGATCCGGGTGCCAGCGAAGTCTTGACCCAGGGCTTGCGCGCCAGACCCTTGCGCACCGCGTTGCGCGCCAGCAGGCCGGCGGCGATGACGTTGCGCGGATTGGAGGTATTCGTGCAGCTGGTGATCGCGGCGATGATGACGGCACCGTCGGGCATCGTGCCATCCCTGGGCATCTCCCACTGCGCGGCGATGCCGCGTTCGGCCAGCGCCGAGGTCGGCAGGCGCTTGTGCGGATTGCTCGGTCCCGCCATGTTGCGCACGACGGTGCCGAGATCGAACGAAAGCCGGCGCTCGTACTCCGCGGTCTTCAGATCGTCGGCCCACAGGCCCGCGGTCTTCGCATAGGTTTCGACCAGCCGGACCTGCTGCTCGTCGCGGCCGGTCAGCCTGAGATAGTCGATGGTGTTGGCGTCGATGAAGAACATCGCCGCGGTGGCGCCGTACTCCGGCGCCATGTTCGAGATCGTCGCGCGATCGCCGAGTGTCAGTGCGCGAGCGCCTTCGCCGTGGAACTCCAGATAGGCGCCGACCACCTTCTCCTTGCGCAGGAACTCGGTCAGCGCCAGCACCACGTCGGTCGCGGTGATGCCCGGCCCCGGCTTGCCGGACAGCTCGACGCCGACGATGTCCGGCAGGCGCATCCACGAGGCGCGGCCGAGCATGACGTTCTCGGCTTCGAGGCCGCCGACGCCGATCGCGATCACGCCGAGCGCATCCACGTGTGGCGTATGGCTGTCGGTGCCGACGCAGGTGTCGGGGAAGGCGACGCCGTCCTGCACGTAGATCACCGGCGACATCCGCTCCAGGTTGATCTGGTGCATGATGCCGTTGCCCGGCGGGATCACATCGACGTTCTTGAACGCCCGCTTCGTCCAGTTGATGAAGTGAAAGCGGTCGTCGTTGCGGCGATCCTCGATCGCACGGTTCTTGGCGAACGCGTCCTTCTCGAAGCCCGCGTGCTCGACGGCCAGCGAGTGATCGACGATCAGCTGCACCGGCACGACCGGGTTGACCTTGGCCGGATCCCCGCCCATCTCGGCGATCGCGTCGCGCAGGCCGGCGAGATCGACCAGCGCGGTCTGGCCGAGGATGTCGTGGCAGACGACGCGCGCCGGGAACCACGGGAAGTCCAGATCGCGCCGGCGCTCGATCAGCTGGCCGAGATACGCGTCGATCTTCCCGGGCTCGCCCCTGCGGACGATGTTCTCGGCGTGGACGCGCGCCGTGTAGGGCAGTTTCGCGTAAGCGCCGGGCCGGATGCGGTCCACGGCTGCGCATGCATCGTAGTAGTCGAGCGACGTGCCGGGGAGGTTCTTGCGGAATGCGGTGTTCATAGGTCGTGAGACGTGAGACGTGAGGTGTGAGACGTCGATAAGCGAAGGCGCGGTCTATTACGTCTCACGTCTCACTTCTCACGTCTCACGAAGGATCGCGCTATGCACGATCCTTCAGAGGCACGAACTTCCGGTCCTCTGGACCGACGTAGTTTGCGCTCGGGCGGATGATCTTGCCGTCGATGCGCTGTTCGATGATGTGCGCACTCCAGCCGGACGTGCGCGCGATCACGAACAGCGGCGTGAACATGTCCGTCGGCACGCCCATCATGTGGTAGCTCACCGCACTGAACCAGTCGAGATTCGGAAACATCTTCTTGATGTCCCACATCACCGTCTCGAGGCGCTCGGCGATGTCGAACATCTTCATGTTGTTCTGCTCGGCCGACAGCTGGCGTGCGACTTCCTTGATGACCTTGTTGCGCGGATCGGACACGGTATAGACCGGGTGGCCGAAGCCGATGATCACTTCCTTGCGTTCGACGCGCGCGCGGATGTCGGCCTCCGCCTCGTCCGGGTTGTCGTAGCGCTTCTGGATCTCGAAGGCGACTTCGTTGGCGCCACCATGCTTGGGTCCGCGCAGCGCGCCGATGCCGCCGCAGATCGCCGAGTACATGTCCGAGCCGGTCCCGGCGACCACGCGCGTCGTGAAGGTGCTCGCGTTGAATTCGTGCTCGGCGTACAGGATCAGCGAGGTGTGCATCGCGCGCACCCAGGACTCGCGCGGCTTGACGCCATGCAGCAGGTGCAGGAAATGGCCGCCGATGGAGTCGTCGTCGGTCTCCACGTCGATGCACTTGCCGTTGTAGGCGTAGTGGTACCAGTACAGCAGCATCGAGCCGAGCGAGGCCATCAGCTTGTCGGCGATGTCGCGCGCACCCGGGTGATTGTGGTCGTCCTTCTCCGGCCTGACGCAGCCGAGCACCGAGACGCCCGTGCGCATCACGTCCATCGGATGCGCGGACGGCGGCAGCTGCTCCAGCGCCGTCTTCACGGCTGCCGGCAGGCCGCGCAGGGCCTTGAGTTTGGCCTTGTAGGCCGCCAGCTCGGCGACGTTCGGCAGCTTGCCGTGGACCAGCAGATGGGCGATCTCCTCGAATTCGCAGGTGGTGGCGACGTCGAGGATGTCGTAGCCGCGATAGTGCAGGTCGTTGCCGCTGCGGCCGACGGTGCACAGCGCGGTATTGCCGGCAGCGGTGCCGGACAGCGCAACGGACTTCTTCGGCTTGAAGCCCGGTGCGGCAGTGGTTTCGCTCATCTCAATCTCCTGATCTCGTTTCGGTCATTCCCGCGACGGCGGGAATCCAGTTTTTGACTTCAGTGCCATTCTGCACGGTGGATCCCTGACTCCGAGGGGGATGACGCGGCGCGTCACTTCTTCTTCGCCGCGAACAGGGCGTCGAGTTTATTCTCAAAGGCGTGGTAGCCGATGCGGTCGTACAGCTCGGCTCGGGTCTGCATGAGATCCACGACGTTCTTCTGATGGCCGTCGCGGCGGATCGCCGTATAGACCGCCTCGGCGGCCTTGTTGGCCGCACGGAACGCCGACAGCGGATAGAGCTGGATGCCGACACCGACCGAAGCCAGTTCCTCGCGCGTGAACAGCGGCGTCGCGCCGAACTCGGTGATGTTGGCGAGCACCGGCACCTTCACTGCATCGACGAACTTCTTGTACGTCGGCAGATCGACGGCGGCCTCGGCGAAGATGCCGTCGGCGCCCGCCTCGACGCAGGCGATGGCGCGCTCGATGGCCGCATCCACACCCTCGGCCTGGATTGCATCGGTGCGCGCGATCAGGAAGAACGCCGGGTCGGTCTTGGCGTCGGCGGCGGCCTTGACGCGATCGACCATCTCGTCCTTGCTGACGATCTCCTTGCCCGGACGGTGACCGCAGCGCTTGGCGCCCACTTGGTCCTCGATATGGCAGGCCGCCGCGCCGGCCTTGATCAGCGACTTGATCGTGCGCTCGATGTTGAACGCGGAAGGCCCGAAGCCGGTGTCGATATCGACCAGCAGCGGCAGATCGCAGACATCGGTGATGCGCCGCGTATCGACGAGGACATCGTCCATCGTGTTGATGCCCAGATCCGGCAGGCCCAGACTGCCGGCCGCGACGCCACCGCCGGACAGATAGATGGCCTTGAAGCCGGCGCGCCGCGCCAGCAGCGCGTGATTGGCGTTGATCGCACCGATGACCTGCAGCGGCTTCTCCGCTGCCAGCGCGGCGCGGAACCGCGCGCCTGGGGATGAGGGCTGTGTCGTCATGTCATCGCTCCGGAAGGTTTGCGGGCGCACCCGCCAGCGCGTACTCTCGCACCGGATCATTTATTGATCAATCTTGATTATTGCAGTCAATATAGAGTCATGAGTGCCTCGCACGGCAACGACTACCTCAGCGCCCGCGACGCCGCGCAGCGTCTCGGCGTGAGCCTCGCGACGCTCTACGCCTACGTCAGCCGCGGTCACGTCCATTCGCGGCCCGGCCCCGGGGCGCGCAGCCGCCTCTATCTCGCGCAGGACATCGAGCGGCTGATCGCGCGGCGCCAGGCCGGCCGCAGCGCCGCGCAGGGCGCGGCACGCAGCCTCGCCTGGGGCCTGCCGGTGCTGGAAACGCGCATCTCGCTGATCCGTCCCGAAGGACACTACTACCGCGGCCGGCCGGTCGCGGAACTCGTCGAGTCCGGCCTGACGCTCGAGGACGTGGCGCGGCTGCTCTGGGACTGCGGCGAAGACGATCCCTTCGCCCTGCCCGCGCCGCCGGCCTGGCCGCCGGCGGTGCGCCGGCTGCTCGACGAGCACGGCCTGCCTGCACTGGAGCGCACCGCGGCGGCGCTGCCGCTGCTGTCCGCCGGCACCGTGCGCGACCTGTCCAGCGATCCGGTGCGCCGCCGCGAAAGCGCAGCGGCGCTGCTGCGCCAGACCACGGCGCTGCTGGCCGGCGTCGAACCCGACCCGCGTCCGGCGCACCAGGTGATCGCACAGGCCTGGCGTCCCGGCGACCGGAAGTTGGAGGATCTGGTCCGCACGGCCCTGCTGCTGTGCGCGGATCACGAGCTCAACGCCTCGGCCTTCGCCGCGCGCGTCGTCGCGTCCACCGGCGCGAGTCTGCACGGCGCCGTCGCGGCGGGGCTCGCTGCCCTGTCCGGACCGGAACATGGTGGCGGCACCGCGCGTGCGCACGCGTTCATCGAGGACGCCTTGAACGCCGAGTCGATCCCCCGGTACGTGCTGGCGCGCCTGCAGCGCGGTGAAGGTCTGCCGGCGTTCGGCCATCCGCTGTATCCCGATGGCGATCCGCGCGCGGCATTGATGCTGCGCAAGCTGGCGGACCTGCGCCCGCAGCCCCCGCGCCTGGCGCGCGTGCAGGCACTGATCGAGGCCGCCAGCCAAGCCACCGGCAAGACGCCGAGCACCGATCTGGCGCTCGCCGCGCTGGCCGCGGTGTACGAACTCGACGTGGAATCCGGACTGGTCCTGTTCGCGGCCGGCCGCGTCGCCGGCTGGCTCGCGCATGCACTCGAACAGCAGGCGAGCGGCGGACTGATCCGGCCGCGCGCGAGCTATGTGGGCCTTCCGCCCAAGCCGAGCCTCGTTCCGGCGTCGCGGCGGCGCGGCCGCGGCTGATCAGTCGAAACGGCCGCAGACGGTCGGTGCCGGCGGGTTCGCGCTGCCGTCGAACTGCACGAAAGCTTCCTTGAGCACGCGCCCGTCGAAGCCCGCGCCGTCCGGGAAGTCCTGCGCACGGATGCCGAGGCCCAGCAGCCAGGCGACCGTCGGCGCGACGTCGATGGTTTCGCTCTGCTCCGGCAGGCGGTCGAACGGACCGGGAGAGGGAACCGACGGTGCGATCAGCTGACCCTTCTTCACCCACGGCGAGCCACCGGTGACCAGCATGAAGTTGTGGATCGTCGCCAGCTGGCCGTGGTTGCCGGGGATCGGATTGCCGCTCTCGTCCGGCTCGGAGAACTTCAGGCCACCGGATGCCACCAGCACGAGATCACCGAGATTCGGGTGCTTCGAGCGGACCGACGCCGGCATGTTGCCGTCCGGATCGGTCGGATCGTCTTGCGTGTACCAGGCATAGGCGATGTTGCCGGCGTTGAATGGCCGGCTCGCGCCCGGGCACAGGGCGCCACAGTCGGCCGTGCCGAGCAGGCAGGCGCGCACCGCGCGCAGCGCCGCCTGGCGTTCGGCCGGCGGTGTGCTGCGGTCCTGAATGTACAGGCTGTCGGTGCCGCCGTTCTGCACGGCCTGCATCGGCGCATGGCAGGCCGCCATCTGGTCGAGCAAGGGCTGCACGCTGACCGCCTGGATCGGTCCGGGCAAGGTGTAATCCATGCCGTGATCCGACAGCACGATCAGTACGGTGTTCTCCCAGCGTCCGCTCGACTGCAGCTGACTCACCAGCCGGCTCAGCATCAGGTCGGTGTCCGCCAGCACCAGCAGGCGCGCGACCTGCCCTCCGGCGTGCGACGAGCGATCCACATCGCCCAGATTGATGAAGTGGAAGTCCAGATCGGGCAACTGCGTCAGTGCCTGCTGCATCGTCGGAATGTCCGGCGTGTGCTCGGAACCCGGTCCGATGTAGAGCGGGCTGCTGCGCGGATCCCAGTAGCTCTCCGGCGGCACATTGAAGACGGCCGGATCGTCGTTCTGCCGCTGCGGATCGGCCGCGTCGCCCTGGAAGATCTCGTAGAGATATTTCTTCGACAGCGTCGCACCGTGACGCAGATGGGTCGGCGCACCGTTGACCCCGCACTTCTCGGTGATCCAAGTGAACAGCGTCTTGGCGGTCAGCTTCTCGGGCACCGACAGATCGCGCTCCGCGCCGCCGACGTCGAAATCGAGGAAGTTGTTGGTGGGAATGCCGCTCCGCTCCGGCACCACGCCGGTCATCATGGCGACGTGATTGGGAATGGTCTCGGCGGAGAACACCGAACGGCTTTCGGCGTACATCGTCCCCTGATCGATCAGACTCTGCAGTGTCGGCGTCTGCGGACCGATGTCGCTGGGCATCAGGCTGTCCACGACGGCGACGACGACCGTCAGCGTCTTCGAACCCAGCGCCGGCGGCGTCGGGGTCGGCTGCGCCCCGCCATTGCCATCCGACCGGTTCCCCGAACCACAGGCGGCGAGCATCGCCGTGGCCAGCACCATCGCAGAGACCCCTCTCATCGCATCCTCCTCACCGGACCTGCTGCGCCGGCGGATCTTCGTTGGACAGGGATGATACCCGCGCCGCAAACGCGAAGGGGCGCGGCCGCGATGGCCACGCCCCTGCTCACTCGAACGCCCGACTCAGAGCTTCTGCGTCAGTTCCGGGACGACCTGGAACAGATCGCCGACGAGGCCGATGTCGGCGACTTCGAAGATCGGCGCCTCCGGATCCTTGTTGATCGCCACGATCGTGCGCGCGTCCTTGATGCCGGCCAGGTGCTGGATCGCACCCGAGATGCCGATCGCGAAGTACAGCTCCGGCGCGATGATCTTGCCGGTCTGGCCGACCTGCATGTCGTTGGGCACGTAGCCGGAATCGACCGCCGCGCGCGAGGCGCCGACGGCCGCACCGATCTTGTCGGCCAGCGCGTAGATGATCTTGAAGTTCTCCGAGCTGCCCAGCGCACGGCCGCCGGACACCACGCGGCCGGCCGACTGCAGGTCCGGACGCTCCGACTTCTGCGCCTCGAGCTTCACGTAGCGGGTATGGGTCGGGAGTGTGGCATGGACGCTGACCGTCTCGACCGGCGCATTGCCGCTCGCACCCACCGCCTGGAACGAAGCCAGACGCACCGTGGCGACGACCGTGCCCGGTGCGGCCTCGACCGTCGTGATCGCGTTGCCGGCATAGATCGGGCGCTCGAAGCTCGTCGCGCCGTGCGTGGCCATCACGTCGCTGATCTGCTGCACGTCGAGCCTGGCGGCGACACGCGGCGCGAGGTCCTTGCCGAAGGTCGTGCCCGGGAAGAACACATGCGAGTAGCCCTTCGCCACCTCGACGACCTGCGGCGCGAGCACCGCGGCCACCGGGTTGGCGTTGGCGGCGTTGTTGACCGCCAGCACCTTGGCGACGCCGTCGAGCTTGGCCGCCTGAGCGGCGACCGCGGACGCATCGGCCGCGAACACGGCGACATGGATTTCGCCACCGACGCCCTTCGCGGCGGCGACGGTCTTGGCGATACCGGCGTTGAGCTTGCCTTCGGCGTGCTCGGCAACGATCAGAATCTTGCTCATGTTGTCATTCCTTCCTTACAGCAGGCCCTTGTTCTTCAGGGCGGCGACGAGTTCATCGACGGTCTTGACCATCACGCCCTTCGAGCGGGTCGGCGGCGGCACCGTCTTGGTGGTCTTGACGCCGGCGGATGGCGCGACGCCCAGGTCGCCGAAGCTCACCGTCTCGATCGGCTTCTTCTTCGCCTTCATGATGTCCGGCAGCTTGAGGTAACGCGGCTCGTTGAGGCGCAGGTCGGTGGTGATCACCGCCGGCAGATCGACTTCCAGCGTCTCCAGGCCGGCATCGACTTCGCGGGTGACGACTGCCTTGTTGCCCTCGACCTCGACCTTGGATGCGAACGTCGCCTGCGCGATGTCGAGCAGCGCGGCGACCATCTGGCCGGTCTGGTTGGCGTCGTCGTCGATCGCCTGCTTGCCGCACAGGAACAGTTGCGCGCCTTCCTTCTTCATCGCTGCAGCCAGGGCCTTGGCGGCGGTCAGCGGCTGCACCTCGCCCTCGTCCTTGATGTGGATCGCGCGGTCGGCGCCGAAGGCCAGCGCGGTGCGCAGCGTCTCCTCGTTCTTCGCGCCGCCGATGGTCACCGCGACGATCTCGGTGATCTTGCCCTTCTCCTTGAGACGCACCGCCTCTTCCATCGCGATTTCGTCGAAGGGATTCATCGAGTGCTTGACGCCGTCGGTGATGACACCGCTGCCGTCCGACTTCACCTGGATGCGGACGTTGTAGTCCACCACACGCTTGACGCTGACGAGTGCTTTCATCGTTTCAGTTCCTGTTGCTGCTACCTAAAACCATTTCGTGATTCCCGCGAAGGCGGGAATCCAGTTCACTCCCGAGCTTCCCGGTCCGGATCCCCGCATGCGCGGAGATGACGCTCCTGGTGGAGCGTCACATGTTCGCGTAGTTCGGGCCGCCGCCGCCTTCCGGCGCGACCCAGTTGATGTTCTGCGCCGGATCCTTGATGTCGCAGGTCTTGCAGTGCACACAGTTCTGCGCATTGATCTGGAAGCGCTTGGCGCTGCCCTCGCCGACCACCTCGTACACACCGGCCGGACAGTAGCGCTGCGCCGGTTCGTCGTACATCGGCAGGTTCTTCGCGATCGGGATGCTCGGATCCTTGAGTTGCAGGTGGACCGGCTGGTCCTCCTCGTGATTGGTGCTCGACAGGAACACCGACGACAGCTTGTCGAAGGACAGCTTGCCGTCCGGCTTCGGGTACGCGATCTTCTGCGACTGCGCCGCCGGCCGCAGCGTGGCGTGATCCGGCTTGAGGTCGTGGAAGGTCCACGGGAACCTGCCGCCGAACCAGTTCTGTTCGATGTAATTGATCGCGCCACCGATCAGCGCGCCGAACTTGTGCAGCGCGGGACCGAAATTGCGCGAGCGGTACAGCTCGTCATAGAGCCAGCTGGCCTTGAACTTCGCCGGATAGCTGTCCAGCGCTTTGCCGCCCGCGTCGCCGGCCAGCAGCGCCTCGGCGACCGCCTCGGCCGCGATCATGCCGGACTTCATCGCCGTGTGGCTGCCCTTGATCTTGGCGAAGTTCATCGTGCCCAGATCGCAGCCGACCAGCGCGCCGCCGGGAAACACCATCTTCGGCAGCGAGTTGAAGCCGCCCTTGCAGATCGCGCGCGCACCGTAGGCCGTGCGCGTGCCGCCCTTCAGATATTGGGCGATCACCGGGTGATGCTTGAAGCGCTGGAACTCGTCGAACGGCGACAGATACGGGTTGGTGTACGACAGATCGACGATCAGTCCGACCAGCACCTGGTTGTTCTCGAAGTGATACAGGAACGAGCCGCCCATCGCGTCGGTTCCCATCAGATCGAGCGGCCAGCCGGCGCCGTGCACGACCAGGCCCGGCCGGTGCTGCTCCGCCGGGACGGTCCAGATCTCCTTGATGCCGATCGCGTAGTGCTGCGGGTCGGCATCCCTGGCGAGCTGATACCGCTCGATCAGCTGCTTGCCGAGGTGGCCGCGGCAGCCCTCGGCGAACAGTGTGTACTTGGCACGCAGCTCCATGCCCGGCGCGAAGTCGGGCTTGTGCTCGCCTTCGCGGTTGATGCCCATGTCGCCGACGGTGATGCCCTTGACGACGCCCTCCTCGACGATCGCGTGCTGCGCGGCGAAACCCGGATAGATCTCCACGCCCAGTGCTTCGGCCTGCTGGCCGAGCCAGCGGCACAGGTTGCCCAGCGAGATGATGTAGTTGCCCTCGTTATGCATCGTCTTGGGCACGAACAGGCCGGGCATGCGAAACGCCTTGTCGGCGCTGCGGAAGAAGTAGATGTCGTCGCCGGTGACCGGCACGTTCAGCGGGGCACCCTGGGCCTTCCAGTCCGGGAACAGCTCATCGAGCGCGCGCGGCTCGAACACCGCGCCGGAGAGGATGTGGGCACCGACCTCGGAACCCTTCTCGACGACGCAGACACTGATGTCCTTGCCGGCCGCTGCCGCCAGCTGCTTGAGCCGGCAGGCCGCCGACAGACCGGCAGGACCGGCACCGACGACGACCACGTCGTATTCCATGACATCGCGTTCTACGGACATGCGTTTGCTTCCTGGCGGGCCTGGAGCCGGACGCCCGGGCCGGGTCTGGAGAATTGGGGCGCGTATTCTATGCGACATGGCGCGCCGTCGCAGCGTGCGCGCGCCGCGACAAGCGCGGCCGATGGACAACGAGCCTGATCAGTGGTGTAGAGTGATGACGCTGGGCCACGCCGCAGCGGGCCGCTGTACCGCCGAAAAGCACAATTGGGAGAATTCGCATGCTCGATGTGAAGTTCAAGCGCTACGTCGGCGCGTTGCGCCGCACTGCCATCGCTGTCGCCGTGTCAGCATTCGCAGCGGGCCCGGCGGTCAGTGCGCAGCGCTTCGACTGGACCGTGACCGATGCCCCGGCGTATGGCTATATCCTCGGTGCACTGGTCTTCCCGGACCAGGACCGGGGCGCCAAGGACATCGGCTACGGTGGTCAACTGGGCTTCGGCGTGCCGGTACTCGACTGGATGTCGGTCGAGGCCAACCTGTTCCAGGGCGCGCTCGAAAGCGACGGTTCGGGCGACAATTTCTCGCAGACCGGCTGGGGCGTGGATTTCGTCGCCAACTTCGGCGATCGCGAGAAGCCGACGCCCTACGTGCTGTTCGGCGGCGGCCAGATCAAGAACGATGCGGATTTCGACGACACCAGTGCCTACCTGAATCTGGGCGGCGGCATCGTCGGCAAGCTGAACACGCGCTGGCTGCGCTATCGCGCCGAGGCGCGCCTGGTCAACGACCGCT
The DNA here is from genome assembly GCF_040066175.1 of Fontimonas sp. SYSU GA230001. Classification (NCBI taxonomy): domain Bacteria; kingdom Pseudomonadati; phylum Pseudomonadota; class Gammaproteobacteria; order Nevskiales; family Nevskiaceae; genus Fontimonas; species Fontimonas sp. SYSU GA230001. The sequence continues at coordinate 157,448 of NZ_JBEAAM010000004.1, read as the reverse complement.
ATCTGGACGACCAGCTCGACGTGCGTCTGGGTCTCGGACTCGAAGTCGTGCTCGGCTCGTTCCGTGAACCCCCTCCGCCCCCGCCGCAGGTCATCGAGACGGTGAAGATCGTCGAGGCCCCGCCGCAGCCGCCGCTGGATTCAGATGGCGACGGAGTGGCGGATGCCTTCGACCGCTGCCCGAATACCATCCGCGGCGCGCAGGTCGATGGCTTCGGCTGTGTCGTCAAACCGCAGACCATCGAACTGCAGAACGTGACCTTCCAGTTCAATTCGGCCGCGCTGACCGAGAACGCGAAGGCAGTGCTGGAGCCGGCCGTGCGCTTCCTGACCAGTCAGCCTTCGGTACGTGCCGAGATTGCCGGACATACCGACAGCCGCGGCAGCGACGCCTACAACAAGAAGCTCAGCCTGCAGCGCGCCGATGCCGTGCGCGCCTATCTGGTTTCGCGCGGTGTATCGCCCGCGCAGCTGACCGCAGTCGGTTACGGTGAATCGCGGCCGATCGACAGCAACGACACCGAGGAAGGCCGTACCCGGAACCGCCGCGTCGAGCTGCAGATCCGCGGCAGTTCCGCGCCCTGAGCGTCACAGGCCGGCGGCCAGCGCCGCCGGCACGGGCACCGCGAAGTCCAGCAGCATCTGCGCGAAGGCCTTGCCCTGCGGATCCGTCCGCAGGGAGGCGGCGCCCCCGCCGCCCAGGGCATGGTGCAGCAGGAAGTTGAGGCTGTGCGTGCCCGGCAGGCGCCAGCGTTCCACCCGCCCCTCGGCGCCCTCGGCCAAGACGTGCGCGAAGTAGGTCCGCACGGCCTCGGTGGTCAGCGCCGCTTCGATGTACGGCAGATATTCCGGCCGGCGCGCGATCACGCCGATGTTGGCGTGATCGCCCTTGTCGCCCGAACGCGCCAACGCGAGCCGGATCAGTGGCACCGGGATCGTCCCGTTCCGATCGACCGACGGGATTTCCTCCCGCTGCACGGATGGCGGCACGAAGCCGCCCGCCGTCGGCACCTCGACGGCGAAACGCCGATCGCCGACGACGACCTCGATCGGCACCCGTGACTTGGGCACCTGCGTCGAGAACAGTCGGGGAATCATGTGCGGCTCCGGGCGCCCGGAGCCGAAGTAGCCGGTGAAGCCTGGCGCCATGCCGGTCGCGGCCTGGGCGATCTCGCGCGCGAACAGCTTGAGCGCCTTCGGATTCGGATGCTGCACGGCGATCTTGACGACCACTTCGCGCGTCGCCGCGGCGCCGGGGCGCGCGTGCGGACCGTAGCTCTCCTCGGCACCGATGCAATGCACATCGACTCCGCTGAAATCGCCGAGCTTGGCGGCGAGCAGCTGGCGGCGCACCTTTTCGACGATGGCTTGCGCCGACGCCCGTCCCTTCTTCGCGGCGTCGATGCCGCCGATCATGAACAGCGCCGCGCAGCGCAGCCCTGCGGGATACGTCGCGCTGACCTTGTAGCTCGACGTCGGCGCCTGTCCGCGTGCGCCGCTGACCTGCACGCGGTCCGTGCCGGCCTGTTCCAGCCGCACCTGGGTGAAATCGACCACCACGTCCGGCAGCAGATAGGCGCGCGGATCGCCGATCTCGTAGAGCAACTGCTCCAGGACCGTGTGCACGGACACGAGGCCGCCGGTGCCTTCCGGCTTGGTGACGAAGAAAGATCCGTCGGCCTGCACCTCGACGATCGGGAAGCCCATGTCGGCATAGCCGGCTTGCACGAGTTCCCAGTCGGTGAAATTGCCGCCCGTGCATTGCGCGCCGCACTCGATGATGTGTCCCGCGACCGAGCCCGCGGCCAGACGGTCATAGTCGTCCGCACGCCAGCCGAACGCGTGAATCAGCGGCCCGACCACGACGGCAGAATCGACACAGCGCCCGGTGATGACGACCTCGGCGCCGGCATCGAGCGCGCGCGCGATCGGAAATGCGCCCAGGTAGGCATTCATCGACACCAGTGTCGCCGGCAGCTGCGCACCGCTGTCGAGTTCGACGCAGTCGGCGAACTCCTTCCTGCGCGGCAGCAGATCGTCGCCGAGCACGGCCGCGACCTTGAGTGAGATGCCGGCCCTGGCCGCGGCATCTTCCAGCGCCTTCTTGCAGGCCAGCGGGTTCACGCCGCCGGCGTTGGCCACCACCTTGATGCCCCGGTCCTTGAGCGCGGGCAGCAGCGGCGTCATGACGTGCTCGACGAAGTCGGTCGCGTAGCCCTCCTCGGGATTCTTCATGCGCTTGGCCGCGAGGATCGACAGCGTGATCTCGGCCAGATAGTCGAATACCAGGTAGTCGATCCCGCCGCGCTCGACCAGCTGCGCGGCCGCTGTGTGGGTGTCACCCCAGAACGCCGAGGCACAGCCGATGCGGATTCCTTGCGCCATCTCCACTCCTGCCAGTGGCCGTCACGGGACTTGTCGTCCGCCGCGAAGCGGCGGCTCGTTCAGCGCGCAAGAATGGTCGTGCCGAGGACGCTTTTCAAGGAAACGATGGATTACCCGACGTAGCGCAGCACGACCCAGAGCGGCAGCGCCGCGAAGACGCCTGCGAGCGCGTCGTCGAGCATGATGCCGAAGCCACCGTGCACGTTGCGGTCGAGTGCGCGGATCGGCCATGGCTTGACGATGTCGAACAGCCGGAACAAGACGAAAGCCAGGATCATTGCGGCGCCGAAACCTGCCGCCGGGAGTTGCGGGAACAGCACGAGGGGCGCAGCGGCGATTAGATAGCCGACGATCTCGTCGAAGACAATGCCGCCGTAATCGTGGACGCCGAGCAGGCGCGCACTCTCGCCGCAGACCCAGCAGCCGAAGACGAACAGCAGCGCCACCGCAACCGCGTACAGCGCCGGATCGAGCCGTGACAGCGGAAGGAACAGCACGATTCCGACCAGCGTGCCGACGGTGCCTGGCGCGAAAGGCGACAGACCCGCGCCGAAGCCGAAGGCGAGCAGATGCTCCGGCGTGGTCAGGATCAGCTGACGCGGCGGGCGCGGCGTGATGGCAGTCTTGGCTTTCATGAAAAATGACGATAGGCGGTCCGTTGCACGGACACCGTTATACCGGCTCCATCGACGAAACGCAGGCCGCGCTCCGCCGTGATCTCGCCGATCACGGTCAGCGGCACGTCGAGCACGGTCCGCGCGGCTGCGAGGCGATCGGGCGGAACGCACAGGCACAGCTCGTAGTCGTCACCACCGCACAGCTGCAATGGCAGCCGCGACTCGCGATCCGGGAATCGCCGGCGCAGCGCGCCGGAGACCGGCAGCGCATCCACCTGGACGACGGCGCCGACGCCACTGGCGTCGAGGATGTGCTGCAGATCGCCCGCCAGGCCGTCGGACAGGTCGATCGCCGCGTGTGCGAGGCCGTGCAGGGCGAGGCCGGCGGCGACGCGCGGCTCGGGGCGGTTCAAGCGGGACAGCAGCGGCGTGTCGCGCACACCGTCCTGGAGGGCCGCAAGACCTGCCGCGGCATCGCCGAGGGTGCCCGTCACGCACACCGCGTCGCCGACACGCGCTCCGTCGCGCGGCAGCGCCTGTCCCACGGGCACCTCGCCCATCGCGGTGATGGTGATGCTGAGATCTCCGCGGGTCGTGTCGCCACCGACGAGTGCGATGCCGTGACGGTCGGCCAGCACCTTGAGGCCGTCGCAGAACTGCGCGAGCCACGATTCGTCGGCCGATGGCAGGCTCAATGCCAGCAGGAACCAGCGCGGCACGGCCCCCATCGCCGCGAGGTCCGAGAGATTCACCGCCAGCGACTTCCAGCCGATGTCATACGGCGCCGTGTCCAACGGGAAATGCCGACCGGCGATGAGCGTGTCGCAGGTCACGACCAGATGCCGTCCAGCCGCCGGCGCGAGCAGCGCGGCGTCGTCGCCGACACCGCGCACGACGCCGCGCCGTGCCGCAGTCAGCTCGCCGAAATAGCGACGAATCAGCGCAAACTCGTCCACGCCAGGCCGCGCCGCCGATTGTCGGACTTCAGGTCTCGTGCGGCCGCAGCTGGCGCGCGAGCTTGTCGAGCACGCCGTTGACGAACTTGTAGCCGTCCTCGGCGCCGAAGATCTTGGCGAGATTCACCGACTCGTTGACGACGACCTTCCACGGCACTTCCGGCTTGTGCCGCAGCTCGAAAGCCCCGAGCAGCAGGATCGCGTGCTCGACCGGATCGAGCTGGTTCAACGGACGGTCGAGATGCGGCACGACGTCCAGCGTCAGTTCGGACGCGTAGGTCACGACGCCATTGAGCAGCTCTTCGAAATAGGCCGGATCGGCACGCCCCAGGCCTTCTTCCTGCTCGCGGAACTGGCGCAGCAGCGCTGCCGGCGTGCTCTCGTTGATCAGCCATTGGTAGAGCGCCTGGACCGTCAGGCGGCGTGCCAGGCCACGGCGGCTCTGCTGCAGGTTCTCGCCGGTCACTTCAGGCTCCGCGACAGACGGATCATTTCGAGCACGGCCGCTGCAGCCTCGTATCCCTTGTTGCCGCGGCCCGCGCCGGCCCGCGCCCACGCCTGCTCGACCGTATTCACGGTGAGCACGCCGAAACCGACGGCTTTGCGCGTCTTCAGCTGCACCTGCATCAGGCCGCGCGCACACTCCCCGGCGACATAATCGAAATGCGGGGTCTCGCCGCGGATCACTGCACCGAGCGCGACGACGCCGTCATAGTCACCGTCGCGCAGCAAGAGCATCGCGGCCAATGGCACTTCATACGCGCCGGGCGCGCGATGCTCGACGATCTTCGCCGCCGGCACGCCCCAGTCCTCAAGGCAGGCGCGTGCGCCGGCACGCAAGGCATCGACGATGCCGACATTCCAGCGCGTGGACAGCAGCGCGATGCGGGTGTTTGCAAACTCGCCATGCGCCGGCGCGTCGGGCGCGGCATAACCGGTCTTGGCGTCGGGCGGTAGTCCGGTGCCTTCCGCACCGGCTTTGCGACGCTTGGGCGCCGCGTCGGCGCCGGCGGGGACCGAACCCGCACGCTGGTTGTTCTTCTTCATTCAGTCGCAGGGAACGTAATCGATCACTTCGAGCCCGAAGCCGGAGATGCCCTGCATGCGCTTGGGCGCGGACAGCACGCGCATCTTGCGCACGCCGAGATCCGAAAGGATCTGCGCGCCGATGCCGTAAGTGCGCAGCACCTGCCGTGGATCGTGGGTGTGCTCGTCCAGAGTCGCCTTGTTCAGTGACACGATCTGCTGGACCAGCTCGCGCGAACTCTCCGGCTTGCGCAGCAGCACGACCACGCCGGCACCCTCCTCGGCGACGCGCTGCAGCGCGCGCCGCAGCGGCCAGGAGAAGTCTTCGTGGCGCACGCCGAGGACGTCCTGCAGCGTGTTGCGGATATGGACGCGCACCAGCGTCGGCCGGGCCGGATCGACCGTTCCCTTGACCAGCGCCAGGTGCACGGTGTTGTCGAGGCTGTCCTGGTAGGTCACCAGGCGGAACTCGCCAAACTCGGTCTCGACATGCGTCTCGGCGACCCGTTCCACCGTGTGCTCGTTGTCGAGGCGATAGCGGATCAGGTCGGCGATCGTGCCCAGCTTGAGTCCGTGCTCGCGCGCGAACCGCTCCAGATCGGGCCGCCGCGCCATCGTACCGTCCTCGTTGAGGATCTCGACGATCACGGCGGCCGGCGTCAGGCCCGCGAGGCGCGCCAGATCGCAGCCCGCCTCGGTGTGCCCGGCGCGCGTCAGCACACCGCCCGGCTGCGCCATCAGCGGAAAGATGTGCCCGGGCTGCACGAGGTCCTCGGGACGCGCATCCGGCTTCACCGCGGTACGCACCGTATGCGCACGATCGTGCGCGGAAATGCCGGTCGTGACGCCGCTGGCCGCCTCGATCGACACGGTGAAGGCGGTGCGATGGCTTTCCTCGTTGTGCGACACCATCTGCGGCAGTCGCAGCTGCCGGCAGCGCTCGGCGGTCAGCGTCAGGCAGATCAGGCCGCGCCCGTAGCGCGCCATGAAATTGATGTCCTCGGGACGCACACGCTCGGCGGCCATGACCAGGTCGCCCTCGTTCTCGCGGTCCTCGTCGTCCATCAGGATCACCATCTTGCCGGCCCTGATGTCGGCGATGATGTCCTCGGGCGAATCCAGCCTGGCCGGCTGGTCCTGTTCGCGCCGCTGGTCGATATTCGCAATCTTGCTCACGCTGCCACCTCTTGTGCATCCCGCACGGGACGGCGCGGTCCGTGGCGCCGGCATTCATCACCTGTCGCCGGCATGTCAAACGACCTCCCGGCGACTGTCCAACAACCGTTCCAGATAGCGTGCGATCACGTCCACTTCGAGATTGACCGGATCGCCCGCCTGCAAGCCGCCCAGCGTCGTCTGACTCAGGGTGTGCGGAATGATGTTAACTCCAAAGCGGCTGCCTTCGACGTCGTTGACGGTCAGGCTGACGCCATCGATGCAGATCGAGCCCTTGCGGGCGATGTAACGCGCCAGGTCCGGCGGCGCCTCGAAACGGAAGCGCCACGAGCGCGCATCCTCGAACCGCTCGATCAGGTGCCCGACACCATCCACATGCCCGGTCACCAGATGTCCGCCCAGCGGCTTGCCGGCGGTCAGCGCCTGCTCCAGATTGACCCGGCGCCCCACGGTCCAGCCGCCTGCGGTGGTCAAGGCGAGCGTTTCAGCGGACAGGTCCGCGCTGAACTGATGCGCGTCCAGCGCGGTGGCGGTCAGGCAGACGCCGTTGACGGCGATGCTGTCGCCGGGGCGCACGCCGTCCAGATCAGCGTCGGCCGCGAAGCGCATGCGGCGGTCGCCGCCCAGTTCCTCGACGGCTGCGACATGGCCCAGCGCTTCGATGATGCCGGTAAACATCTCAAGACTCCTCGACAGGGCGCGCGGTGATGCGCAGATCCGGGCCGACACGGCGCAGGTCCAGCCACTCCAGCCGCAGCCGCTGGTCCAGACGATCGATGCCCGCGAGCTGCGCCAGCGCTCGCCCGTCGTCGCCCAGCAGGCACGGCGCCAGGTACAGGATCAGCTCATCGACCAGCCGCTGCTGCAGAAACGCACCGGCCAGGCGCGCGCCGCATTCGACGAGCACTTCGTTGACCTCGTGTCCGGCCAGAGCGGCCAGCACCCCATCCAGGGCCAGGCCCGATGCGCTGCGTGGCACGGTCAGGCGCTGCACGCCGTGCGGCGCAGATCCCGGCTGTGCCGTGACCCAGAAGCGCCGCGCACCCGGATTCCACACCTTGGCTTGCGCAGGAACGCGCGCGTCGGAATCGAGCACGATCCGGTCCGGCTGCCGCGAAAACGATTGCCGGTCGCCGATTGCCGATTCCCTACAGTTCAGCTGCGGGTCGTCCGCCAGCACGGTCCCGACCCCGGTCAGCACCGCGCCGGCGCGCGCGCGCAGGCGCTGCACGTCGGCGCGCGCCTCGGCGCCGGTGATCCAGCGGCTCTCGCCGCTGGCCATCGCCGTGCGTCCATCGAGGCTCGCGGCGAGCTTGAGCGTGACCCAGGGCCGTTGTCGCGTCATGCGCGATACGAAGCCGCGATTGAGCGCGCGCGCCTCGCGCTCCATCAGGCCCTCGACGACCTCGATGCCGGCTGCGCGCAGACGCGCGATCCCCTGCCCGGCCACCTGCGGATTCGGATCGTGCATCGCCACCCAGACCTTGCGGACGCCGGCAGCGATCACGGCATCGGCACAGGGCGGCGTGCGTCCGTGGTGTGAACAGGGTTCGAGCGTGACGAACAGCTCGCCGCCGCGGGCGCGTTCGCCGGCGGCGCGCAGGGCATGTACCTCGGCGTGCGGTTCGCCGGCGCGCTCGTGCCAGCCCTCGCCGATCACCTCACCGTCCCGCACGATCACGCAGCCGACGCGCGGATTCGGATGCGTCGTCGGGCCACCGCGCTCGGCCAGGCGCAGCGCACGCGCCATCAGGCGCTCGGGGACGGGAACTCGGGAGTCGGACATCGTCGGCACGGCGCTTCAGCTTTTACGATTCCCGGCTCTCGATTGACGGTTCCCGGTGCTTTCCTCGATCAGCGAGAGCTGCGAGCGCCGCTCCTCGGCACTGGGCAGGGTCTGCAGGCGCTCGATCTCCTCGCGAAAGGCATTGACGTCCTCGAAACTGCGATATATCGACGCGAAACGCACGTAGGCGACGTGATCGAGGTCACGCAGTTCCTCCATCACCCACTCGCCCAGCTGCTGCGAGTGGACTTCGCGTTCCGAGGACGCGCGCAGCTTGCGCTTCAGATTCTCGATCGCATGATCGAGCTGCTCGGCGGTGACCGGCCGCTTGTAGAGCGCACTTTCCATGCCGCGGCGCAGCTTGTCCTCCGAGAAGGGCTCCGGATCGCCGCTGCGCTTGATGATGTTGGGCATCGCCAGCTGCGCGCGCTCGAAGGTCGTGAAGCGCCCGCCGCACGCTTCGCACTCACGCCGCCGCCGCACCTGCGTGCCGTCCTCGGCCAGGCGCGAATCGACCACGCGGGTGTCCGGCGCCTTGCAGAACGGGCATTGCATCGCGCTACACGCTCGTGAGACGTGAGACGTGAGACGTGAGACGACTGCAAGCGGCGTTCATTAGCTGATCACGTCTCACGTCTCACTCCTCACGTCTCACATCAGGCCGCGCGCTGCGCGGCCTGATACACCGGGAACCGCGCGCACAGCTGCTCGACCTCGCCGCGCACGCGCGCGATCGCCCGATCGACATCGCCGCCGGCACTCATCGCATCGACGATGTCGGCGATCCAGTTCGCCACCTGCGCCATCTCGGCTTCCTTGAAGCCGCGCGTCGTCGAGGCCGGTGAACCCAGGCGCAGGCCCGAGGTCACGAACGGCGACTTCGGATCGTTGGGCACCGAGTTCTTGTTGACGGTGAGGTGCGCCTTGCCCAGCGCGGCCTCGGCGTCCTTGCCGGTGACGTTCTTGGCGATCAGGTCGAGCAGGAACAGATGATTGTCGGTGCCGCCGGACACGACTTTGTAGCCGCGCTCGAGCAGGACCCTGGCCATCGCGCGTGCATTGGCGATCACCTGCTTTTGGTAGATCTTGAAGCCGGGATCGAGTGCCTCCTTGAAGGCCACCGCCTTGGCGGCGATCACGTGCATCAGCGGGCCGCCCTGGATGCCGGGGAACACCGCCGAGTTGAGCTTCTTGTTGAACTCCTCGGGCTGGCCCTTGGACAGGATGATGCCGCCGCGCGGGCCGCGCAGCGTCTTGTGGGTCGTCGAGGTGACCACGTGCGCGTGCGGCAGCGGACTCGGGTACTCGCCGGCGGCGACCAGGCCGGCGATGTGCGCCATGTCCACCCAGAACCACGCGCCGACCTGGTCGGCGATCTCGCGCATGCGCTTCCAGTCCTTGACCCGCGAATACGCCGAGAAGCCGCCGATGATCATCTTCGGCTTCGTCTCCAGCGCGATGCGCGCCATCTCGTCGTAGTCGATCAGGCCGGTGGCCGGATCGAGGCCGTAGGGCACGATCCTGTACTGCTTGCCGGAGAAATTCGCCGGATTGCCATGAGTGAGATGACCGCCCTGGGCGAGATTCATGCCCATCACCGTGTCGCCGGGGCTGACCAGCGCGAGAAAGACCGCCGCGTTGGCCTGGGCGCCAGAGTGTGGCTGCACGTTGGCGTAGTCGCAGTCAAAGATCTGCTTGACGCGCTCGATCGCCAGCGTCTCGGCGATATCGACATACTCGCAGCCGCCGTAATAGCGCTTGCCGGGATAACCTTCCGCGTACTTGTTGGTCAGCTGCGAACCCTGCGCCTGCATCACCGCCGGGCTGGCGTAGTTCTCGGACGCGATCAGCTCGATGTGCGCCTCCTGGCGGCGGGCTTCCTTGAGCAGCGCGGCGTTCAGCTCAGGATCGAATTGGGCGAGGCTCGGGGCGTTGGTCCACATCGGCTATTACTCGTGAGGCGTTAATCGACGACTTCCAGCATCAGATCGAGGGCGGCACGTGCCGGCCTCGCAACCTCGGCGGGCACCCGGATCTGGTTGACCACCTTGCCGGCGACGAGGTTGTCCAGCGTCCATGCCAGGTGCTGCGGATCGGTACGGAACATCGTCGAGCACATGCACACGGTCGGCGACATGAACTCGACGGTGACGCCATGCGGCTTCATCTCGTCGGCGAGGCGGTTGACCAGGTTCAGCTCGGTACCGACCAGCCAGTGATCGCCCGGATGCGAGGCGCGCACCGTGCGCAGGATGTATTCGGTGCTGCCGACGAAGTCGGATTTCCGGCAGACCTCGAAGGCATTCTCCGGATGGCTGATGACCTTGCCGTGCGGCACGCGCGTCCGGAAATGCTCGATATGCGCCGGCTGGAACATCTGGTGCACCGAGCAGAAGCCCTTCCACAGGATCATCTTCGCCTTGCGGATCGCTTCGGCCGTCAGCCCGCCCAGCGGCTTGCTGAAATCCCACACCACCATCTCGTCGAGCGGGATGCCCATGTCGAAGGCGGTGTTGCGGCCGAGGTGCTGGTCCGGGAAAAACAGGACTTTCTCACGTCGCGCGAACGACCATTCGAGCACCGCGCGCGCGTTGCTCGACGTGCAGACGATGCCGCCATGGCTGCCGCAAAACGCCTTCAGGTCCGCGGCCGAATTGATGTAGGTGACCGGCGTCACGGCCTGGTCGGGATCGAGCACGCCCGCCAGTTCCTGCCAGCACTTGTTGACCTTGGCCAGATTCGCCATGTCCGCCATCGAGCAGCCGGCGGCCAGGTCCGGGAGGATGACCGTGCGCTCGCCGCCGGTGACGATGTCGGCCACCTCGGCCATGAAGTGCACGCCGCAGAAGACGATGAACTCGGCGCGGGTCTTGGCCGCCATCTGCGACAGCTTGAGCGAGTCGCCGGAGAAGTCGGCGTGCTTGAAGACTTCGTTGCGCTGGTAGTGATGACCGAGGATGCACAGACGCTCACCGAGCACGCGCTTCGCCGCGACGATGCGTGCGTCGCACTCGCCGTCGTCCAGCAGATTGAAGTCATCGAATTTGAGAACGGCTGCCATATCCAGGCCTCCGGCATGCCCTGCGGCGGAAATGTCCGCTCCGAACAACAAGCTATTGTAGCGCGCGGGTGGACCGAACCCTACCCTTTGTCGTCCGTGCGCCGCATGCGGCGGTTCGCCGCCGCACGATCAGGGGTTGCCGTCGCTGGGCGGCGGGCAATCGGGCGCAGCCGTGTCCGGCGTGTAGATGCACAGCGTCGTCTCCTGGCTCTGCGCGCTGTCGCCGCTGCCGCGCGTCGCCTTGACCTTCACCGTGTCCGCCTGCGGCAGCAGCGAGGCGACCAGCCCCGCCGAACCGAGCGCATTCGAGTAGGACGCCGCGGCGGTGGCCTTGCCGTCGGTCGTCGTCACCAGCCACGACACGCCGCGCGTGATCGGCTGGCTGCGCGTCTCGCCGTTGACCAGGAAGGTGCCGGTCGCGGTGAACTGCTGTCGCCCCAGCGCCTTGAGCGTGGCGTCGAGCGGCGCGATCGTGAACCCCTGCAGTTCGCCGACGACGGTGTTGAGCGTGACCGTGTTGCTGTCCACCTGCGGCGGATCGCGGTCGTCCGCGGCATTGTTGCCATCGTCGCCGCCATAGACGGCGGTGATGCCGACCGTTCCCGCCTTGAGCGCGCTGACGATGTTGCGCACCAGCGCCAGGGCCGTCGCGACCTCGACGTTGTCGCTCTTCAGCGGCACCTGTCCGGTCAGATCCTGTACCGCACCGCTGTCGAAGTGTCCGGTCACCTTGAACGCCTCGGTCGTGCCGACGATCAGCTCGTCGTTCGGCGCATCGGTGAACTCGCGCTCCAGGGTCAGGCCGGTGAGCGGTGCGACGGTCACGTCGGCCTCGTAGCGCAGCGGGTCGGTCCCGCCGGTATCCTGGCACAGCGGGAATTCGGCACGGGCGCGCAGCGTGACCGGCAGATTGTCGGCGAGCTTGGCGACGACGATGCCGCTGCCGACGCCGATCGTCGCGAAATCGGCCGCGGTGACGCCGCTGCCCTCATCGACGAACGACCAGTTCGCCGCGCCGGTGACGTTGAGCAGGTAGCCGTCCACGTCGGCGGTCAGGCTCAGGCCGCGCACCGTCTCCGGCGCCAGCGTGATCGCCGACTCGGTGAGCTGGATGGCATCGTCCGGCAGCCGGCGCACCTCGACGTCGTAGCTGGCGCTCAGCCCGACGAATTCCGCGGTGATCGTCGCGGTGCCTTCGGCCTTGGGCACGATCGTGCCCGAGGCATAGGCAGTCGTGGTGCTGCCCGGGAACAGGATGTCGCCGTTGCTCACGGCCACGATATCCGGATTCGAGGACCGCCAGCGTCCCCGCGCGCTGTAGTCCGCCCGGCCACCGTTGGTGAACGTGCCGATCAACTGCAGCTTGTCGGTGAAACAGACATAGGACGCAGGACTGCTGCGGTCGATCAGTGCCGTCTGGCGGCTGATCTCGAGCGTCTCCAGCTTGTTGCCGCTGCCGATGCCGTTGATGTTGCAGGCGGCGAGCAGAGCCGGCGACAGCGCCACGACGGCGATGAACAGCGGACGGCGGATGCGGGACATGCGGGAGAGCTCCACGAGGTATCAGGCCTTGGACTGGACCGTCGAACGGATGTGCAGTTCCCGCAGCTGCCGCGCATCGACGCTGCTGGGCGCGTCGGTCATCGGGCAGTGGGCGGTCTGCGTCTTGGGGAAGGCGATGACGTCGCGGATGCTCGGCCGGCCGGCCATCAGCATCACCAGGCGGTCGAGCCCGAGTGCGATGCCCCCATGTGGCGGCGCACCGTAGGACAGCGCCTGCAACAGGAAGCCGAACTTCTGCTGCTGCTCCTCCGGACCGATGCCGAGCAGCTCGAACACCGCCTGCTGCACGGCCGCGGTATGGATACGCACCGAGCCGCCGCCGATCTCGATCCCGTTGAGGACGATGTCGTATCCCTGCGACAGCGTCGCCCCCGGATTCGCGCGCAGCGCGTCGGCGTCGAAGGGCTTGGGCGCGGTGAACGGATGGTGCAGCGACACCCAGCGCCCGGCCTCGTCGTCGTACTCGAACATCGGCCAGTCGATGACCCACAGTGCCTTCCAGCCCGGCGCGGTGAGGCCCAGATCGTGGCCGAGCTTGAGGCGCAGTGCGCCGAGCGCGTCGCAAACGATCTTCCACTTGTCGGCACCGAAGAAGATCACGTCGCCGTCCTGGGCGCCGGTGCGTTCGAGAATGCCGGCGAGCGCGCGGTCGTGCAGGTTCTTGACGATCGGCGACTGCAGGCCGTCACGGCCCCTCGCCTTGTCGTTGACGACGATGTAGGCCAGGCCTTTCGCACCGTAGATCTTGACGAACTCGGTGCACTTGTCGATCTCGCCGCGCGACAGCTTCTCGCGGCCGCCCGGCACGCGCAGCGCGGCGACGCGACACTTCGGATCGTTCGCCGGGCTGGCGAAGACCTTGAAATCGACATCCCTGACCAGATCGGCGACCTCGACCAGCTCCAGCGGGTTGCGCAGGTCCGGCTTGTCGGAGCCGTAGCGCTGCATCGCCTCGGCATAGGCCATGTGCGGCAGCGTGCCCAGATCCACACCAAGCACCGCCTGGAACAGATCCTTCACCAGCCTTTCGATCAGATCCATGATCTGATCCTGCGACATGAACGAGGTCTCGACGTCGAGCTGCGTGAACTCCGGCTGGCGGTCGGCGCGCAGGTCCTCGTCGCGGAAGCAGCGCGCGATCTGGTAGTAGCGGTCCAGGCCCGACATCATCAGCAGTTGCTTGAACAGCTGCGGCGACTGCGGCAGCGCGAAGAACTGGCCCGGGTGCGTGCGCGACGGCACCAGGTAATCGCGCGCGCCTTCCGGCGTCGCCTTGGTCAGGATCGGCGTCTCGACATCGACGAAGCCATTGGCATCCATGAAATCGCGGATGCGCTTGATCACGTCGTGGCGCAGGCGCAGGTTCTTCTGCATCTCGGGCCGGCGCAGGTCGATGTAGCGGTACTTCAGGCGCGTGTCCTCGCCCACCGTCTCGTCGTCCGGGTGGAACGGCGGCGTCTCGGCGCGATTCAGCAGGTTGACCGACTGGCCCAGTACCTCGATCTTGCCGGTGGTCAGCTGCGCATTTTCGGTGCCGGCTGGGCGCAGGCGCACGCGGCCGCTGATCTGCACGACATACTCCGAACGCAGGCGATCGGCCGCCTCGAAGGCGCCCTTCGTGTCCGGGTCGAACACGCACTGCAGCAGGCCCTCGCGGTCGCGCAGGTCGATGAAGATGACGCCGCCGTGGTCGCGGCGGCGATGAACCCAGCCGCAGACGGTCACGGTCTCGCCGACCTGCCGCTCCGTCACCTGGCCACAGTAATGACTACGCATGTTTGCTGATGAATCGTCTGGTCAATCGAAAGGGCGGCCCGGCGGGAGTCGCCTGGCGCGAGGCGGACCGCCGCCGGCGTGGCGGGGGCTCGTCAGGAAGCCGCGTAGTGTATGAATCCGGCGGCACGCTGTCGAACGGCGCCGGCGCAGGCCTCAGAGGCGATCGCTGGCCGCGTCGCCGTTCTTGCGCGGCAGGACGTCCGGCGTCACCACGCCCAGCGAAATCACCAGCCGCATGGCCTGTTCGACCGGCATGTCGAGGCGGATGATGTCCTTCTCCGGGACCAGCACGATGAAGCCGGAGGTCGGATTCGGCGTGGTGGGCACGAAGCAGGTCAGCACGTGCTCGGCGGTCTTGTCCTGCACCTCGCCGATCGGATCGCCGGTGATGAAGGCCACCGACCACAGCCCCTTGCGCGGATACTCGATCAGGATCGGCTGCCGGAACGACACCGATTTGTCGGAAAAGATCGTCTCCGCCAGCTTCTTGATCCCGCCATACACCGTGCGGACCAGCGGGATGCGGCCGAGCATGGCCTCGGTCCAGACCACCACGCGGCCACCCAGGTAGTTCGCGGCGATCGCACCGGTCCCGAGCACCAGGACGATCGACAGCAGCGCGCCGAGCCCGGGGATGTCGGGCCGATAGACCTCGGGAATCAGCAGCAGGCTCGTATCGAGCAGGTTGATGACGAAGCGGATGACCAGCAGCGTGGCGCCCAGCGGCAGCCAGATCAGCATGCCGGCGATCAGCCAGCGACGGAGAAGATTGCTCAAGTCGAACGACTCCGCGCCCGCGTGCCGCCGGGCGCCGTGGCTCAGGCCGATGCTTCCGCCTTGGCGGCGCAGCCCGGCTTGTCGCAGCCTGCCGGCGTGCAGGCCGAGGCGCCGTCGTTGCCGGCGAGATTGCGCTTGTTGCCGGACTTGAAGTCCGTCTCGTACCAGCCACCGCCGCCGAGCCGGAAGCCGGCGGCCGACATCAGTTTGGCCAGCTTCGCCTTGCCGCAGGCGGGGCACTCGCCGGGGCTTTCGGACACCTTGTGCATGACTTCGGATTCGGCACCGCAGGCGGTGCAGACGTACTCGTAAATCGGCATGATCGACCTCGGATGGACCCGCCCCACCGCAACTGGGGGCGGGACGCGGTATTTTCAAGGCTCGGCCGCGCGCGGTCCAGCCAGCCGCTCAGGCCGGCGGCAACTGCACCACACCGAACCAGAAGTCGCGGATCAGTTCGACCAGCCGGGTGAATTCGAGCACGTCCACCGGCTTGACCAAGTAGCAGTTGGCATGGGCGTCGTAGCAGGCACTGACGTCGCTGTCGGCCTTGGATGTGCTCAGGACGATCACGGGGATCCGCAGGAGCGCCGGATCCTGCTTGATCTCGCGCAGCACGCTGCGCCCGTCAAGCCGCGGCAGGTTCAGATCGAGCAGCACCAGCGCCGGACGCGGGGCCGATTCGTAGCCGCTGCCGCGACGCAGCAGCCGCAGCGCCTGTTCCCCGTCGCGTGCCAGCAGCAATTCGTGCTCGAAGCCGGCCATGCGCAGCACCTCCTGCGCCAGACGGATGTCGGCCGGATTGTCCTCGACCAGCAACAACACCGGAGGCCGTGCGGCGCCGCGCCCATCACTGCTGTGCATTCACGTTCTCCGGACCGATATCCGCCGCGAGGCTACAATGCCCGCCGCAAAAAATCCCGCGCCGCCACTCGACGACCATGCACGACGACCTGCGCCGCGGCGCGCTGCATGCCCTGATCGCCGCCACCGCCTTCTCGGTGATGGGCGTGTGCATCAAGTTCGCAGCGCGCTCGGCCCCCAACGAGGTCGTCGTCTTCATCCGCTGCCTGGTCAGCCTCGCCATCCTGTTGCCGTGGCTGCTGCGCAAGGGGGGCGTCGGCATCCGCACCGCGCGCCTGGGCGGGCACCTGTGGCGCGCCGGCTTCGGCATCCTGGCCATGTACACCTTTTTCTACGCCATCGCCCACCTGCCGCTGGCCGAGGCGATCCTGCTCACCTATTCCACCCCGCTGTGGATTCCGTTCATCGCCTGGGCCTGGATCGGCGAAAGGCCGGCCGCGGTGGCGTTTCCGGCCGCGCTGCTGGGGCTGGTCGGCATCGCGCTGATCGTCAAACCCGGCCTGCATCCCATCGACACCACCGCAGGACTGGTCGGCACCGCCTCGGGCATCCTCGCCGGCTGTGCGATGGTCAGCATCCGCCGCATCTCCGACACCGAGCCCCCGGCACGCATCGTGTTCTACTTCGCGCTGCTGGGGACGGCGATCGCCAGCGTCCCACTGCTGTGGGCCTGGACGGTTCCCGCGCCGACGACGCTGGCCTGGCTGCTCGGCGCCGGCCTGCTGGCGACGGTGGGCCAGATCCACCTGACGCGGGCCTACGGCTGTGCGCCGGCCGCCTTGATCAGCCCGTTCACCTATGCGGCGGTGATCATCTCCGCCGGTCTCGGCTGGTTGTTCTGGGACGAGCGCATCGATGCCTGGTCCGCGCTCGGCGCGCTGCTCGTCGCCGCGACCTGCGTGCTCGTGTCGATACGGGGCCAGGTCGCGCGCACCGCCGGCTGACGCGTTCACGCCGGCGCGTCGAGTGTCTCGATCTCGACCGGAAATTCGGCGGCCAGCCGTGCCGCGAAGTGGCGGTACGCCGCGGCCGCAGCCGCCGGCTCGCCCTTGAAGCCGAATTCGATGTGCCGTGGCCGCGTCGCGTCGCCACGGAACGGCAGGCTCGACAGCCTGATCGACGGGAAGCGCGCGAGCGTGTCTTCCATCAGCGGCAACAGATCACCCTCGCCGCTGGTGCCGACCGCGCGCAGCCGGTATTCGGCCGTTGCGCTCCGCCGCTGCAGATGCGGATAGCGGGCATCGAGCACCCATTCGAGCATCGGCCAGGCCATCTCCGGGAAACCGGGCACGAAATTGCAGTCCTCGACGAAGAAGCCGGCAACCTGGTTCACCGGGTTCGGGATCAGACCGGCGCCGCGCGGGAAATCCGCCATCAGCACACGGTGCGGATGGGCCGCGTCGCCGTACTGGCGGACGATCAGTGCCTCGGCGCCGGCATGCCGTTCGACCGGGACGCCGAAAGCGCGCGCCGCCGCCTGGCGGGTGCGATCGTCCGGCGTCGCGCCGATGCCGCCGCAGGACAGCACCAGATCGCCGCGCGTGCGCGCCCAGATCAGCGCGTCGGCGATGTCGATCTCGTCGTCACCGCGGACCTGCGCCCAGGCCAGTTCCAGGCCGCGCGTGCGCAGGATCTCGATGACGCGTGCGAAGTGCCGGTCCTGTCGTTTGCCCGACAGGATCTCGTCGCCGATGATCAACAGTCCGATGTCCATGCCCGCGCATGATAGACGGACGCCACGCGACGGATGTCCGTGCGGTTCCGGCACGGGCCGCGCATGAGGCGGTCACTGGCCTTTTGTCGGACCGGCGTCCGGTGCCCGGCCGTATCGGCGATACTGCGACGATCAAGACCGATTCCCACGATGGCCGCCTCGGACAACGACAACTCCTGGCAGCTCAAGTACCGCAACGCCACGCAGGAGCACGAGGCGGACCGGCAGCGCTGGGTGTCGATGGATGCCTTGCAGCGGCGCCTCATCGGCCGGCTCTGCGCCGCCGCGCGCGGACTCGACGGCCGGCTCGACGGCGAGCTGGAGCGCCTGACTGCGGCGCTGTCCCGACCGCACAGCTTCGAGCAGCTCGGGCCGCTCGCCGAGTCCGTTTCGCGCGCCGTGGCCCTGCTGCCCGATCGCGGAGTGGCCAGATCCTCGACTCCCGCGCCGATCGGACCGGCGGCGCTGCCCGCGGAGGTCCTCGAGCTGGTGGTCTTCTCTCCCGCGCAGCAGCCGCGCGCGCAGAGCCTGCGCGAGCGGCTCGCGCGCGGTGACGCCTCCGGTGCCGCCGAAGAGTTCGCCGAACTGATCGCGCTCGATCGGGCCGCGCTGCGCAACGAGAAAGTCGCCGCCGAGCGACTGCTCGAACAGGTCACGGCGCGTCTCGACGAGATGGCCGGCTATCTGCAACGCGAATCGCAGAACCGCCAGGCTGCGGCCGCCAGCGGGCAGCGGCTCGATTCGGACCTGCGCGGCGAGATGCAGGCGATCGACGACAGCGTGCGCGCCGCGGTCTCGCTGTCATCGCTGCAGGACCAGGTCCGCCGGCGGCTGGAGCTGATCGGCGAACACCTGCGAAGCTACCAGGAGCGCGAGGCACAGCGGCGCCAGCAGCACGAAGCCGATGCCAGCCGCATGCGCAGCCGTATCGAGGAGCTCGAACGAGGTGCGCAGGCGCTCAGGCAGTCTGCCGAGGAGGGCCAGAAGCTCGCGCTGACCGACGCGCTCACCGGCGCGCCCAACCGCCTCGCCTACGAGCACCGCATCCAGCAGGTGTTCGCCGATGCCGGCGCCGGGACGCCGGTGCTGCTCGCCGTCTGGGACATCGACCACTTCAAGCGGATCAACGACCGCTACGGCCACCCGGCCGGCGACAAGCTGCTGCGGGTGGTTGCGCAGCTACTGCTGCGCAACGTCCGTTCGAGCGATTTCGTCGCCCGCATCGGCGGCGAGGAATTCGTGATGCTGCTGACCGGCACCGGCCGGCATGAGGCACTCGCACGTGCCGACCAACTGCGCAGGACCGTGGAAGGCGCCGGCTTCGCGGCGCGCGGCGAGCGCATCTCGGTCACCGTGTCCTGCGGCCTGGCCGAACTCGTTGCCGGCGACACCCCGGAAAGCCTGTTCGAGCGCGCCGACCGCGCGCTCTACCAGGCCAAGCACCAAGGCCGCAATCGCTGCATCCTCGCCTGAACCGCAGCGCCACCCGGTCCGTGCGTCGCGGGCGGCACGTTCGGCGCGGCCGCGCTACTCCAGCGCCCAGGCGAACTTGTCCACCGCGTTGAAGATGTCGGTCTCGGTGACGATACCGATGATCTTGCCCCCCTGCTCCACCGTCACGCGGCTGAAGTTCGACCGCGACAGGGTCGCCGCCGCCTCACGGATGCTCATCTCGGCCGGCACCGAAACCACCGGACGCGTGCAGATGTCCTTGACGCGTGTGGTCGCCGGATTCTTGCCGGCGTGCACGATCTTGCTGACGATGTCGCGGCGCGTGAGGATGCCCCACTCGCCCTTGCCGTCGGCTTCGACCACGACCGAGCTGATGTCGTTGTCGGTCATCACGTGCATCGCCGTCTCGACCGTTTCGCTGTCGGTCACCGTGATCAGCGCGCGCGTCATCAGGTCGGCGACCGTGTGCGGCACGCGGCCGGTCTCGACCATTTCCTCCATCGGCTGCAGCAGGCGGCGGATCTCGCGCTGCTTGCGCTCCTTGGCCAGCTGCGCCTGCTGCGCCTTGCGCTTGGCCTCCAGGTCCACGCCGCCCTGGATGCGCTCGATCAGCGCATCGGCGAACTGGCTGGTTCCGACCTCCTTGGCGCCGTCGATCTGACGCGCGAAGTCGTAGGTGACGATGCCGTCGGAGACGACTTCGGGATAGACCAGCGTGATCAGGTCCGCGGCCTCCTTCCAGCCCATGTACTCCAGCATCATCACGCCGGAGAACAGCAGCGAGCCCGGATTGACCTTGTTGAGGTTGGCGTACTTGGGTGCGGTGCCGTGCGTCGCCTCGAACACGGCGACGTGGTCGCCGATGTTCGCGCCCGGCGCGATGCCGACGCCGCCGACCTCCGCCGCGATGGCGTCGGACAGGTAGTCGCCATTGAGATTCATCGTCGCGATGACGTCGAACTCCTCCGGACGCAGCAGCATCATCTGGAACATGATGTCGGCGATGCGGTCCTTGATGACGATCTTGCCTTCCGGCTGCTTGCCCTTGTACTCGGCGTACAGCTGTTCCTCGGTGATGGTGACGTTGCCGAATTCCTCGCGCGCCACCTCGTAGCCCCAGTTGCGGAAGGCGCCTTCGGTGAACTTCATGATGTTGCCCTTGTGCACCAGGGTCACCGATTCGCGCCCGTTGTCGATCGCGTACTGGATGGCCTTGCGCACCAGGCGCTTGGTGCCGAACGCGGAGATCGGCTTGACGCCGAGACCGGCGCCGTCGAAGAACTTGGCCTTCATCTCCTCGCGCAGGAACTTGGTCAGCTTCTCGTTCTCCGGCGAGCCGGCCTTGTACTCGATGCCGGTGTACACGTCCTCGGTGTTCTCGCGGAAGATCACCACATCGACCTTGTCCGGACGCTTGAGCGGGCTCGGCACGCCGGCGTAGTGGCGCACCGGGCGCACGCAGGCATACAAGTCCAGGTCCTG
The DNA here is from genome assembly GCF_040066175.1 of Fontimonas sp. SYSU GA230001. NCBI lineage: Bacteria > Pseudomonadati > Pseudomonadota > Gammaproteobacteria > Nevskiales > Nevskiaceae > Fontimonas > Fontimonas sp. SYSU GA230001. Next base: position 136,814 of record NZ_JBEAAM010000004.1, on the reverse strand, counting down.
GCGCAATGCGACGTTGAGCGAACGGAAGCCGCCGCCGACCGGTGTGGTCAGCGGACCCTTGATCGACACGACCAGGTCGGCCAGCGCCTTGATCGTCTCGTCCGGGCAGTAGTTCCCGTCGTAGAGTCCCGCGGCCTTCTCGCCGAGGTAGGTTTCGCACCAGTGGATCTTGCGCTTGCCGCCGTAGGCCTTCTCGACTGCCGCATCCCAGATGCGCAGGCAGGCCTTGGTGATATCCGGACCGATGCCATCGCCTTCGACATAACCGACGATCGGCTGGTCGGGCACGTGCAGCTGCCCGTTCTTGATGCTGATTTTCTCGCCCGTCGTGGGAATCCTGATATGGCGATACGCGGACATGTTTCGAGTCTCCGAATTTCTTGTGCTGTCGTGCAGTCTGTGAGGCGCTGATTCTACGCTGCTTTGCCCAAGCCGCCGCAAACCGCTAACGTGCGGGCCGAGTCCCGAGGAGCGCATCCATGAAAGCCCTGATCCCGATCGCACCGGGTTCCGAATCGCTGGAAACGGTGACGATGGTGAACGTGCTGCGGCGCGCCGGCGTCGAGGTCACCGTCGCCAGCATCGGCGCGGACCGCGGCGTCGAGGGCACGCGCGGCATCACGCTCGAAGCCGACGCACTGTTCGGGGACGTCGCCGACCAGGACTTCGACCTGATCGCACTGCCCGGCGGCGAAAACGGCGCACGCGCACTCGCGCAATGCGCACCGCTGATGGACAAGCTGCGCACCCAGCGGCTCAACCATCGCTGGTACGGCGCGATCTGCGCGGCGCCGGCACTGGCACTGTCGCCGCACGGCCTGCTCGACGGCAAGCAGGCGACCTGCTACCCCGCGTTTCGCACCGAGCTGCTGCACTACGTCGATCGACCGGTCGTCGTCGATGGCCACTGCATCACCAGTCAGGGCCCGGCGACGGCCATGGCCTTCGCGCTGCAGCTCGTCGAAGCGTTGTGCGGCACTCAGCGCCGCAAGGAGATCGCCGCGGGTTTGCTCTATCCGGTTTGAGCTGGTATCGAAAGGCGGGGCCCTGGATGGCCCCGGTTTGTGCAGACGTACGCTACGCGGCTTTCTTCTCGCCGACCGCTTCCTTGAGCATCTTCTCCAGCTCGCCGGACTGGTGGAGATCCAGCGTGATGTCGCAGCCGCCGATCAGCTCGCCCTTCACGTACAGCTGCGGGAAGGTCGGCCAGTTGGCGAACTTGGGCAGCGCGCGGTAGATCTCCTCGTCCTCGTAGATGTTGACGTAGGCAAACGGCACGCCGCAGGACTTGATCGCCTGGACCGCCCGCGCGGAGAAGCCGCACTGGGGAAAGTCCGGCGTACCCTTCATGTAGATAATGATCGGGTTTTCAGTGACTTGCTTCTTGATACGCTCGAGTGCGTCCATCGAGGTCTCCGTCAAGGGAGTGATAACGGCCGCGGATTATACGCGCGCATGTGAACACCCGGTGAAGCGCTCTGGCCATCGGCAGCCACAATGCGATGATCGGGGCGGATGCGCGGCTTTCAAGTATTGAATTTGACGGTCCCGTCGCCTATTTTGTTGGCCCTTTTGCCCCCTTGTACTCCACAGCCAGAGCCAGACCGAGGACACCATCATGGCCATGACCCTCCCCGAACTCCCCTACGCACGCGACGCGCTGGCGCCGCACATGTCGGCGGAGACGCTGGACTACCACTACGGCAAGCACCACAAAGCCTACGTGGACAACGGCAACAAGCTGATCGCCGGCACGGAGTTCGAGAACATGGCGCTCGAGGACATCGTCAAGAAATCCTCCGGCAAGATCTTCAACAACGCGGCCCAGGTGTGGAACCACACGTTCTTCTGGAACTGCCTGACGCCCAAGCAGACCGGCCCCGGCAAGAAGCTCACCGACGCGCTCGTCAAGGCCTTCGGCGGCGTCGAGGACTTCAAGAAGCAGTTCACCGAATCCGCGCTCGGCAACTTCGGCTCCGGCTGGACCTGGCTGGTGAAGAACGCCGACGGCAGCCTGGCGATCGTCAACACTGCCAACGCCGCGACGCCGCTGACCGAAGGCAAGAAGCCGTTGCTGACCTGCGACGTCTGGGAGCACGCCTACTACATCGACTACCGCAATGCGCGCCCGACGTACCTGGAGCACTTCTGGGCGCTGGTCAACTGGGACTTCGTGGAGAAGAATCTCGCCTGAGTCCGACCCGGTTGCCGACGACCGGAGTTCATCCGGGCCGCGCGAGTGCGCGGCCCTTTTCGTTTGGAGCATCAGTGATGGCAGTCCGGCATTTCCTTCGTCTTTCGGACCTTTCGCCGGCCGAAGCCCGGCAGGTGATCGCGCGTGCGATGGCGCTGCGCGCCCGCCCGGACCCCGCCTTTCGGCCCTTCGTCGGCAAGACGCTGGCGATGATCTTCACCAAGAATTCGACGCGCACGCGCGTCAGCTTCGAGGCCGGCATGGCCAGGTTCGGCGGACATGCGCTGTTCCTGCACGCCGGCACCACCCAGCTCGGCCGCGACGAGCCGATCGCGGACACGGCGAAGGTGCTGTCGCGCATGTGCGACGCGATCATGATCCGCAACGATTCGCAGGCCGACCAGCAGGAACTGGCCACCCATTCGCGCGTGCCCGTGGTCAATGGCCTGTCGGACTCGCATCACCCGTGCCAGTTGCTCGCCGACATGCAGTGCTGGTTCGAACACCGCGGCGATCCGGCTGGCAAGGTCGCGGCCTGGATCGGCGACGGCAACAATGTCTGCCATTCGTGGATCGAAGCAGCACGCCTGTTCGGCTTCACGCTGCGCATCGCGGCGCCTCGCGGTTACGAGCCGGACGCGGCGATCGTCGCTGCCGCCGGCGGGCACGCCGTGCTCGTGGACCATGCCGGCGCGGCCGCGGACGGCGCCGATCTGGTGGTGACCGACACCTGGACCAGCATGGGGCAGGAGGCGGAAACGGCGAAACGGCTCGCTGCCTTCTCCGGCTACCAGGTCGATCGCGCGCTCATGGCGCGCGCGAAGAAGGATGCGGTCTTCATGCACTGCCTGCCGGCACACCGCGGTGAAGAGGTTTCGGCCGACGTCATCGACGGACCGCAATCCGTCGTATGGGACGAAGCCGAGAACCGTCTCTGGGCGCAGATGGCGCTGCTGGAATTCCTGTTTGGCGTCCACTGAAGCCATGCGGATGATCGCGCTGCCGAGCTACGTCAACGACATCGCCGAGACCGTGCGCCGCGCGTTGGCCGAGGATATCGGCGGTGGCGACGTCACCGCGCTGCTCGTACCGGCGGCGCAGCGCGCGCAGGCGCGCGTGATCGCCCGTGAGGCGGCGGTCGTCTGCGGGCGGCCCTGGGTGGACGAGGTGTTCCGTCAGCTCGACCCCGCGGTGACGCTGGACTGGCAGGTGACGGAAGGCGCGACGGTCGCCGCCGGACAGAGCGTGTTCAGGCTGGAAGGTCCGGCACGCGCCCTGCTGACCGGCGAGCGCACCGCCCTCAATTTCCTGCAGACGCTCTCCGGCACCGCCACCGCGGTGCGTCGCTACGCCGATGCCATCGCCGGCACCGGCTGCCAGGTCGCTGACACGCGCAAGACCCTGCCCGGGCTGCGCAACGCACAGAAGTACGCCGTGTTGTGCGGCGGCGGCGTGAACCACCGCATCGGACTGTACGACGGCATCCTGATCAAGGAGAACCACATCGCCGCGGCCGGCGGCATCCGCGCCGCGATCGCGCAGGCGCGCGCGCTCGGCGCCGGCGTGCCACTGATGACCGAGGCGGAGACGCTCGACGAGGTCGATGCGGCGCTGCAGGCCGATGTCGATCTGCTGCTGGTGGACGAGTTCGCAGACGATCAGCTGCGTGAAGCGGTGCAGCGGGTGCGTGCGCATCGTGCGCGCGGCGGGCACACCCTGCTCGAGTACTCCGGCGGCGTGACGCTGCAGACGATCCGTGCGCTGGCCGACACCGGCGTGGATCGCATTTCCGTCGGCGCGATCACCAAGCACCTGCACGCGATCGACCTGTCGATGCGCCTCATCTGAAGCGCACGCACTTCAGGGCATCAGCCTGCGGTGCAGGCGTTCGAACAACGCCGGGTCGCCGCTGGTATGCCATTCGACGCGTCCCTGACGCTGCTGCGGATTCAGCAGGGCATCGCGCTCGAGCAGCCGCCGCACCTGCCGCGCGACCGCCTCGCCCGTATCCAGCAGTCGCACCTGCGGCCCGACGACGGCCTGGATCTGCGGCCGCAGGAACGGATAGTGCGTACAGCCCAGCACCAGCACGTCGGCGCCGGCCGCGACCAGCGGCGCGGTGTACTGGCGGATCAGATCGAGCGTGCGCGGCGTGTCGATCTCGCCGGCCTCGACCTGCTCGACCAGTCCCGGGCACGGTTGCGTGATGACGCGCACGCCGCCGGCGTGCTGCGCGACGAGCCGGTGGAACTTCTCGCCCGCGAGCGCGGCGCCGGTCGCCAGCACACCGACGACGCCGCTGCGGGTCAGTGCCGCTGCGGGCTTGACCGCAGGCTCCATGCCGACGAACGGCGATGGATAGGTCGCGCGCAGATGCTCCACCGCCGCGATCGTCGCGGTATTGCAGGCCACGACGATCAGCTTGGCGCCGCGTGCCAGCAGGAACTCCGTGATCGTCGATGCCCGCGCAACGATTTCCTGGCGTGGCTTGCCGCCGTAAGGGCAATGCCCGCTGTCGGCGTAATAGATCGCATCCTCGGCCGGCAGCAGACGGTGGATCTCGCGCAGCACCGAGATGCCGCCGACGCCGGAGTCGAAGATGCCGATCGGTGCGGCGCTCATGCCACCGTGTCCTGGTGCGGGACCGGACCGGCACCGCGCAGGAAGCGCTCCAGCACCGCGTTGAAGGCATCCGGCTGCTCCAGCGGCAGGCCGTGGTGGGCACCCTTGAACAGATGCAGACGTCCGCGCGGCAAGGCGTGCGCGAACTTCACCGTTTCGTCGTGGCCGAAGTAGTCGTGCTGCGAGGCCGCGACCAGCACCGGCATCTTCAGCTCGTGCAGCCGCTCGATCACCGACCAGCGGCCCAGCGAGGCCAGGGCGGCCAGATAGGTCGCGCGCGTATTGCGCGCACCCCGCGCGATCAGCTTGGCGCGCAGCGGCTCGTGCTGCGGTTCGGGGAACTGGCGCATCGCGCTGATCTCCGCCAGCTTCGCCGGTCCCAGCACGCCCATCACCGCCAGCCGATACAGGAACTCCAGATAGTGCCGGGCCGATTGCGGCCGGAAGCTCGGCACGCTGTTGGCGATCACCAGCCTCTCGATCTTGCCGGGATGAGTCAGCGCATACTGCAGCGCGACTGCGCCGCCCATCGAATGACCGACCAGGCGGAACCGGCTCAGCCCCATCGCATCGACGAAGGCGCCGGTGTCGGCGGCCAGGCGCGCGATGCTCAGCCTCCGTCCTCCCGCCGGCGTCCCGCCGAAGCCGCGGAAATCCGGCGCGAGCACGCGATAGCGCGTGGCGAAGTACGGGATCTGCTGTTCCCAGTCTTCGGAACTGCCGCCCAGACCGTGCAGAAAGACGAGAGGCGGGCCGTGGCCCGCCTCCTGGTAGTTCACGTCGATGTCGTCGATGTGCAGCTTCGGCATCAGCGGCCGCGCCCCCACGACACGGTGCAGAAGCAGTGCGCGTACAGTCCGCGCGGATCGTTGAAGGAAGCCAGCATGCGCTGGACGTCTGCCCGCGCGCGCAGTGCGTCGATCCAGCTCGCCAGGCCCGGCAGCCAGCGGACTTGAATGCGGCCGAAGAACTGCGACAGCAGTTCCGAGGCGAACCCGCGCCGAGGCTGGCGCTCGTCGAGGCGGTAGGCGTCGATCTCCAGTCCGGCCAGCCGCGCCGCGGCATCGGCGGCCTGGTGCAGATCACCGAACTCGTCGATCAGGCCCAGCTCGCGCGCATCCTCGCCACTCCACACACGGCCGCGCGCGACCAGATTGACCCGGTCCAGGGGCAGCTTGCGCGCCGCGGCGACGCCGCCGATGAAATCGTGATAGACCTTTTCCACGCCGAGCTGGATGATCGCTTGGGCTTCCTCGTTGAGCGGGCGGTCGATGCGGAACGCGCCCGCGAGGGCGGTCGTGCCGACCCCGTCGGTGTGGATGCCGAGCTTGGCCAGCGACTTGTCCAGCGTCGGGATCAGGCCGAACACGCCGATCGAGCCGGTGATGGTGGTTTCGTGCGCCCAGATCTGGTCGGTGTCCATCGCCACCCAGTAGCCACCGCTGGCGGCCACGCTGGACATCGACGCCACCACCGGCTTTCCGGCCGCACGCAGGTTCTGCACGCCGCGGCGGATCTGTTCGGCGGCGAACACGCTCCCACCCGGCGAATCGATGCGCAGCACGACGGCCGCGACGTCGTCATCGCGGCGCGCGTCATCGAGCAGGTCGTAGATCGTATCGCCGCCGGCCTGTCCGGCCTGTCCGGGGCCATCGACGATCTCGCCCTGCACCACCACCAGCGCGACCGCCTTGCCCGCCTTCTTCGGCGCCTTCATCGCCGCATGCCGGTGCACCGCGCTGAGGTAATCCCGGTAGTGGATCTGGCGGAAGCTGCCGTGGTCGGGATCCATGCCGACCGTCTCGGCCACGCGCGCACGGAACTCGCTGAGCGTCTCCAGCCGGCTGACCAGACCGCGATCGCGCGCATAGGCCGCAGCATCGCCGCCGCGTTCCTTCATGCCGGCGCGCAGCCCGGCAACGTAATCCGCCGCCGCGGTCTGCGGCAGCTTGCGTCCCGCAGCCACCGCGCGCCCATACGCCCCCCACAGGTCGCCGAGCCAGTCGAGATTGGCCTGCCGTGCCTCGACCGACATGTCATTGCGCGTGAACGGTTCGACCGCGGACTTGTACTCGCCGACGCGGAACACGTGAACCTCGACGCCGAGCTTGTCGAGCGCGTCGCGGAAGTAGTTGTTGTAAAGACTGAATCCCTCGATCTGCACGAAGCCGTAAGGGTCGAGCACGACCTCGTCCGCCTGCGACGCGGCGTAGTAGTGCATCTGGTCGTACCACGGTCCCCAGGCGATGATGCGCTTGCCGGCCGCCTGGAATTCGGCCATGGCCGCGCGCAGCTCATCGAGCTGTGCCAGTCCGGCGCCCCAGAGGCTGTCGAGCTTGAGGACGGCCAGCGTAATGCGGTCGTCGTCGCGCGCCGATTCCAGCGCCTCGATCAGCTCGCGCAGACTCGACTGCGCCGGCATCTCGCCGCTCAGGTTCTCGACGAAGCGCTGCGTCGGATCCTGGTCGATCTGCTCGACCAGCGTGCCGGTCGGCGCCAGCACCAGCGCGACATTGTCCTCGACGACGACCGGCTTGCCGCCGCGCAACGCGAACCAGACCAGGATCACCGCCAGCAGCACGCCGACGATGACGGCAGCACGGTATAGCGTGACGATCGCGCCCCAGACCCAGTCGAACGCGCGGCGCAGCAGGGATTTGCCCTGCGTGGAATTGGATGGACTCATGGACACTCAACCGCGCGCCGCTCAGACGCGCTTCATCACCACCGAGCCGACCGAGTAGCCGGCACCAAACGCGCACAGCACGCCGACATCGCCGCTGCGCAGATCATCCTGATACTTGTGAAACGCGATGACCGACCCCGCAGAACTGGTGTTGGCATACTCGTCGAGGATCACCGGCGCCTCGGCAGCGTCCGGTTCGCGCCCTAAGACCCGCTTGGCGATCAACTGGTTCATGCCCAGATTGGCCTGGTGCAGCCAGAACCGACGGACGCTGGCCGGCTCGATGCCCAGGTCGCCGAGGTGACCGATCATCAGTTCCGCGGCCAGCGGCACGACCTCCTTGAAGACCTTGCGCCCTTCCTGATGGAACAGCACGTCGTCCCAGGGGCGCTGCGGCCGTTCGCAGGCATTGAGGAAGCCGAAGTTGTTGCGGATGTTGTTGGAAAACTGCGTGCGCAGGCGGGTGCCGAGTACGTCGAACCGCCGCGCCGAGCGGGCCTCCGCGGCCGGCTCGACCAGCACCGCCGTTGCCGCATCGCCGAAGATGAAATGGCAATCGCGGTTGCGCCAGTTCAGGTGGCCGCTGCAGATCTCCGGGCTGACCACGAGCGCGGCGCGTGCGTTGCCCATGCGGACCGCATCGACCGCGGCCTGGATGCCGAACGCCGCCGAGGCGCAGGCGACGTTCATGTCGTAGGCATATCCACCGGCGCCGAGGAAGTGCTGGATCTCCACCGCGATCGCCGGGTAGCCACGCTGCATGTTGGAGCAGGCGACGATCACCAGATCGACGTCGCCGGCCTCGCGGCCAGCCCTGGCAAGCGCCTCGCGCGCCGCGGTGACCCCCATCTCGCACATTAGCGAGGGCTCGTCGTCCGCGCGCAGCGGGATGCGCGGGCGCATGGAATCGAGATCGAGGATGCCGTCCCGATCGACGACGTGGCGCGAGCGGATGCCCGAAGCCTTGAAGATGAACTCGCTGGACGAGGCCTGCAGCGCAGGCACGCTGCCCGCGGCGATCGCGGCGGCATTGTCACGGTTGTAGCGCTCGACCCAGGCGTTGTAGCACGCGACCAGTTCGTCGTTGGAAATCGACTGTGGCGGCGTGTAAAGACCGGTGCCGGTGATGGCGGCTTGGATCATGTGGATGGACTGTTCCCAGGGACGGTCAGTTTACTCCACCGTCCAGCCCGCTCTCTCGACCGCCTGCTGCACGACCTCGCGTGTCGTCCGCTCGCGGCGCACGCTCAGGTGCGAACCCTGGTACCAGCACACCGGCACGTCCCAGTGCCGGCCCAGCGCCAGCGGATGACTCGGCAGCACGATACGGTCACCGGCGGCAGCGAACACGTGTAGCTGACGGCGCTCCGGCAGCGGCGCGAAACTCAGCGGCGACACTGGCGACAGCAGGTGACGATAGGCCGCCTCGTCGAGCCCCTGCGACACCAGATAGCGCAGGTGCATCGGCGGCAGGAAGCGCCACAGCGCGGCGGCGAAGTCGATCACCGGGATGCCGGCGACGACGAAGTCGAGCCTGCGCTCGAACCCGGCCAGCAGCGCGGCGTTGTATCCGCCCAGCGAGAATCCGAGCACGCCGATCCGCGGCTCGTCTTCCTGCGCGCGCAGCCAGGCCAGCGTGCGGCGCAGGTCCCACAGCGCCTGCATCTGCGCATAGACCAGATCCAGCAGGTCGCCGTCGAGGAAGCGATCGCCGGACCGCCAGCCGGGGCTGCGCGGGCCGTGCAGCGGCAACACCGGGAGCACGAGATTGAAGCCGAGGCGGTGGTGCAGCCAGCCCGGCGAGAACAGGCTCAGGTCCAGCCACGGCACACCCATGCGGTAGCCGTGCAGACACAGCAGCCACGGGCGCCTGCGGCCGCGATGCCGCAGCACGCGCACGTGGCAGCTGCGATTGGCCTCGTAATCGGCCCAGCGCGCCGCGCCGGGCAGCTCGGCGGGCAGCTGGAATCCGCTGTCGAAGCGCAGGTTCTCGTAGTCGATGCCCCACAGGCGGCGTGACTCCGCGAACACCTCGTCCGGCGGCGGTGGCGCAGCGTGCATCCGCGCCGGATCGGCATCCCAGCCGTGCGCACGGTAGTGCGCCTCCAGTTGCCGGGCGTCGCCGCACATGCGTTCCGCGTCACGGCCACTGGGCACCCGCGCGGTGCAGACGAAGTATCCGAGCAGCGCCTCGTCGAGCCCGGCCTTCAGATCCATCGACGAGCCGATCTGCGGCGGCTGCGCACCTTCGTAGAGCGGCTCGAAACGCAGCCCCAGACGTCCGGCCGCAAGCAGGCTGGACAAGGAGCCGAGCAGCGCATAGAACGCCGTCGCCAGATCGGCGGCGTACCAGGCGAACGGGAACAGCAACGCGCCGAGCGCCCCGCCGCCGGCGATCAGGCCGAGAATGCGCGGATCGCCCGGCATCAAGGCCAGAGCCAGCCCCGATGACAGCAGCAGCGCCCCCGGCAACAGCGCCCACAGCAGCCAGGCGCCGCCGTCGCCGGCGAACAGCCAGTACAGCCCGGCGGCGATCGGCACCAGGCTCAGCCATTCATGCTGCCGCGGCGCCTGCAACTGCACGCTCACGAGCCGAGCACCTTCACGAGCAACATCGCACCGACGACGACGCCCAGGACGCTGAGGATCTGCGCCGGCCACATCCAGGCGGCCTGCCGCCGCTGTGCCCACCAGGACATCGCGGCAAACGCGCTCAGCACCCAGAAGATCGCGGTCACCGCCAGCAGGCTCGGCCATTCCTCGCGCATCTGCGGCGAGGACTCCAGGTTCACGTAGTACATGAGGCAGACCACGCCCAGCGTCACGGCGAAGGTCACCGTCAGCGCCAGCAGCACGGCGCTGGCGATCTGCAGCGCCTTCATCGGCGGGGCCGGCGACGCGCGCCGAGTGGCAGCAGATGTCCGACGACCTGCGGGCTGGTCAGGCCGGTCTTGACCAACAGCTTGACGAAGCCGCGGATGATGCGGTCGCGGTTCTTGAACACGGAATCGACCATGGGCACCTTGCGTTCGCGGATCGGCGTCACCTGATCACCGGCTTCGTCGCCGAAGCGGAAGCTGACGGTCAGCTCGACTTCGAGCGGATCGCCCTTGCGCAGGCGCTCGCGACGGCCGCGTGGCTTGATCTCCGCATCGGCTCTCTTTCTTATCATGCGCGCTCCGTCCACCCTGCCTGCCGCCATGACCGACGCTCCGCAGCCTCCGACAGCCTCTCCGGCCACCGCCGAGCGGCTCGTCTGCTTCGCCCACGGCAAGGAAAGCGGCCCTTGGGGGCTGAAGATCACCCGCCTTGCGCAGATCGCCCGTCAACAGGGCTGCGAGATCCTCAGCCCGGATTATAGTCACACGCCCGACCCGCGCGTCCGCGTCGCGCAGCTCGTCGGCCTGAAGCCGCAGGCGCGTCGCCTGGTGCTGGTCGGATCCAGCATGGGCGGCTATGTCTCGGCGATGGCCTGCGCGCAGCTGCGCCCGCACGCACTGTTCCTGATGGCGCCGGCGCTGTACTTCCCCGGCTGGGACGAGGAACCGGAGGACATCCCTTCCCTGTGCAGCGTCGTGCATGGCTGGCACGACGACATCGTGCCGGCCGAGCGCGCGCTGCGCTTCGCCCGACGCCACCGCGCCGAACTGCATCTGATCGATGCCGAGCACACGCTCAACGCGCGCATCGATACCGTTGCCGTGCTGTTCGACGACTTCCTCGCCCGCGCGCTGGCCTCATGACCGATCCTGCGCTGCGCGCCGCCTATCGCAGCGCCCGCTACCGGATCGACTGCGGAACGCAGTGGATCGAACGGCGCATCGGCCGGATCGACGCATCCGCCGACGCGGCGCTGACGGCCGCCGGCTGCCGGAGTCACTGGCATGTCCTGACGCCCTGCAATCCGCGCTCCCGGCGCCTGAGCGACGCGGACAATGCGTCGCGCGTCGCGGCGCTGCGCACCGAGCTCACGCGATATGGCTGGATCGCACTGCCCGCGCTCAACACGGATGAAGAGGGCCGTTGGCAGGAACCCGGATTCTGCATCCTCGACGCTCCGCAAACCCGCGTCGTCGAACTGGCCGCGTACTACGGCCAGCTCGCCATCGTCGCCGGTACGCCGGGCGCCGCGCCCACCCTGCTGTGGATCGGAACCTCTGCCTGAGGCCGCTCAGGCGACGACCTCGCGGATCGCGGCGGCCGCCTGTTCGAGATCATCCGTCGTGTTGTAGATGTGCGGACACAGGCGCAGCCGCAACCGGTCGGCGCGCGGATCGACCTGTTCCGGGCTGCCGAGCACGCGATTGCGGTGCACGAATGCCGCCGAGATGCGGTGCTGCTCGTACAGGGCGCGGAACACCGCGAAGGCACGGCGACCCTCGCCCACATCGGCGACGACGACGCCGTGCTGCAGATGCGGCGCCTCGCTGCCGGGCACGCGCACGCCCGCGGACTCCAGCGCGCTGCGCAGCCGGGTCGCCAGTTCGCCGATGCGCCGCTCGATGCGCACCGCACCCACGGCCTGCTGATGCTCCAGCGCGGTGACCAGGCCGGCGACGGCGGCGTCGTGGCGCTGACCGAGGCTCTCGAAACGCAGTGCGCTGTCGGGCAAGGCGTCCTCGGGATACTCGAAGTGCAGATCGTAACCGAGCGTACCGGGCCACAGCCGCGCGGCCGACTCGCGGCGCACGTAGAGGATCCCCAGCTCGCGCGGACCACAGAGCCACTTGTGCGCACTCGCCGCAAAGCTGTCGCAGCCCATGCGCTGCAGATCCAGCGCGGTCGCGCCCCAGGACTGCGCACCATCGACGTGGATGAACACGTCGCGCCGCTGCGCGCGGATCGCCGCGCACAGCTCCGCGACCGGCAGGCGCAGGCCCGAGATATTCGAGATCTCCGAAAACGTCACGACGCGCGTGCGCGGGCTCAGCTGCGCCAGGAAGGCTTCGACGACCTGATCGGTGCCGCGCACCGCTTCCGGCAGGCGCACGACGCGCAGTGCGAACGGCCTGCGCTGGCGGCGGTAACCCCAGCTGCGGTTGTTGCTGTGATGGTTCTCGTCCCAGATCACCACTTCGTCGGTGGCATCCAGGTCGATTCCCTGGACGATGATCGAGTTCGCCTCGCTGGTGTTGCGCACCAGTGCGAGGTCGTCGGCCGATGCGACGCCCAGGGACGCGGCGAGCAGTGCCTTCGCGCGCCGGCGCTCGACGCCGAGAAACAGCTCGCGGTGGTGAAACGACGGATCGCGGTCGAGCTGCGCCGCAGCCTCGGCGACCCGCAGCCGCACGGTGCGCCACGGCGGCGCGAGATTGGCGGCGTTCATCGGAATCCGCGGTTCGGGCGCATCGCTGAAATCGAAACCGGCGCGCACCGCGCCCCAGGGTTCTTCGGCGCTCAGCGGCATCAATGTGTCATCGCGGCTCAGCACGTGGCGCACCGCCAGCGCGCCGGTGCCCGCCAGGGTCCAGCCGATCAGTTGACGACGCGTCGCCATGGGCGCTCCGCTCCGGGTTCCTTGCTATCGTAGCGCCTGCGATGCACGCACCCGACTGGCTCCTGACCTTGCAGTGGACCGCGCTGTTCGCGGTGCGCATGTTCGCAGGCGCCGGCCCCGCGGCGCCGCTCACTATCGGTGCCGCGCTCGCGGCCGGGTGGTTCGTCACCGCGGGACCGGCGCGACACCGCGGCGCGAACGCGATCCGCGCAATGATCCTGCTGCTCGCCGCTACGATCACCGCCGTGCTCGTGACCGCCTTGTCCGCCTGTCCGCTGACCGGCGATCGCATACTCGCCGCGCAGCTGCGGCACGGCATCGCCGACACCGCACTGCTCCTGCTCGCCGGCGCCGGCCTGTCCGCGGCCGCCGGCCTGGCGGGGTCGCTACGCGCGACTCATGCGCGTCGCGGCCACGGCGCGTAGGCGCGGAACTCGGGCGGCATCCGCCGCGGCCGGCCGGTCTTCATGTCCACGCAGACCCACTGCGTCTGCCCGCGCAGCACGGTCCTGCGATCCGATTCGCGCAGAATCTGGTAGCGCCGCCACATCGACAGGCGAAAGTCGTTCTCGTGCACCCAGGTCGCCAGCCACAGGCGATCACCGGCGAAGGTCGGTGCGAGGTAGTCCAGTTCGTGCCGGCGCGCGACGCAGCCGGCGCCGAGTCGCTCGTAGGCGGAGAAGTCGAGGCCCAGGCTGACGGAATGTCCCCAGGCCACCTGCTCCAGCCAGGACAGATAAACGACGTTGTTGGTATGCCCGAAGCGGTCCAGGTGCTCCGTGGCGACCACCACCGGCTCGACATACGGCCGCTCGACGTCCCATTCCGCTGCCGCAACGATCTCTGCCTCGTTCATGTCCTGTCCTGTCGATCCTGCCGACAGCTTACCCTGCGCCCGCCGCCGGACATCCGTTGCGACGCCCGTCGCAGCGCGCGTACAATTCATTTCGTACCAAATCAGTCTGTTTTATGCTGAAACTCAGCAAACTCGCCGATTACGCCACCGTGCTGATGACCCTCATCGCGCGCGACGCCACGCGCGTGCACACCGGCCAGGAACTCGCCGAGCGCAGCGGTGTTCCGGCACCCACCGTCGCCAAGCTGCTGAAGTCGCTGGCGCGCGGCGGCCTGCTGCAGTCCCTGCGCGGCGCACGGGGCGGTTACCGGCTGGCGCGCGCACCGGCGCGCATCTCGGTCGCCGACATCATCGCCGCGCTCGAAGGCCCGATCGGCGTGACGGAATGCGCGACGCATCCGGGCGGCTGCACGCTCGAATCGGGCTGTACGACGCGTGCCAACTGGCGCTTGATCAATGCTGCGATCCGCCACGCCCTCGAAGCGGTCACGCTCGACCGCATGGCCTTGCCGCTGCCGAAGGCGCGCGACGAGTTCCCGCTGACCTTCCATCGGCCTTCGGCGCAGGTCTGAACCATGTCCGCGCAATCCCAGGACGTCCACAGCCTCGTCAAGAACCGCAGCTATGACGCCGGCTTCGTCACCGACATCGCATCGGAGACCCTGCCGCCCGGCCTCGACGAGAACGTGATCCGTGCGATCTCGGCACGCAAGCAGGAACCCGACTGGCTGCTGGAATTCCGCCTCAGGGCCTACCGGCGCTGGCTGAGGATGAGCGAGCCGCGCTGGGCGCACGTGCAGTACCCGCCGATCGACTACCAGGCGATCTCCTACTACTCGGCGCCGAAGTCGATGAAGGACCGGCCGAAGTCGCTGGACGAGGTCGATCCCAAGTTGCTGGAGACCTACAACAAGCTCGGCATCCCGCTCAAGGAGCAGGAGATGCTCGCCGGCGTTCAGCCGCAGGTCGCGGTCGATGTCGTGTTCGATTCGGTATCGGTCGGTACGACCTTCCGCAGAAAGCTGGCCGAGGCCGGCGTGATCTTCTGCTCGATCTCCGAAGCGGTGCAGGAACACCCGGAACTGGTCCGGAAGTACCTCGGCTCGGTCGTGCCGTTCGGCGACAACTTCTACGCCGCGCTCAACTCCGCCGTGTTCACCGACGGATCCTTCGTGTTCATCCCCAAGGGCGTGCGCTGCCCGATGGAGCTGTCCACCTACTTCCGCATCAACGAGCGCAACACCGGCCAGTTCGAACGCACCCTGATCATCGCCGAGGAAGGCAGCCACGTCTCGTACCTGGAGGGCTGCACCGCGCCGCAGCGCGACGAGAACCAGCTGCACGCCGCGGTCGTCGAGCTGGTCGCGCTCGACGACGCCGAGATCAAGTACTCGACCGTGCAGAACTGGTACCCCGGCGACGAGGAAGGCCGCGGCGGCATCTACAACTTCGTCACCAAGCGCGGCGACTGCCGCGGCAAGCGCAGCAAGATCTCGTGGACCCAGGTCGAGACCGGCTCGGCGATCACCTGGAAGTACCCGAGCTGCATCCTGCGCGGCGACGACTCGGTCGGCGAGTTCTACTCGGTCGCGCTGACCCATCACCGCCAGCAGGCCGACACCGGCACCAAGATGATCCACGTCGGCAGGAACACGCGCTCGACGATCGTTTCGAAGGGCATTTCCGCCGGCCACGGCCAGCAGTCCTACCGCGGGCTGGTGCGCGTGCTCGAATCCGCCGAGAACGCGCGCAACTACACGCAGTGCGACTCGCTGCTGATCGGCGACCAGTGCGGCGCGCACACCTTCCCGTACACCGAGATCCGCAACCCGAGCGCGATCCTCGAACACGAGGCGACGACCTCGAAGATCAGCGACGACCAGCTGTTCTATGCCCGCTCGCGCGGCATCGGCGAGGAAGACGCCGTGTCGATGATCGTCAATGGCTTCTGCAAGCAGGTGTTCAAGGAGCTGCCGATGGAGTTCGCCGTCGAGGCGCAGAAACTGCTGCAGGTCTCGCTGGAAGGGGCCGTGGGGTGACCGTCGGAGAACCGGCCGGCGCGCCTGCACGACACGTGAAGTCAATTCATTGAAGCCATGCTTGAAATCCACAACCTGCACGCCACCATCGGCGAACGCGAAATCCTCAAGGGCCTGAGCCTCACCGTGAACGCCGGTGAGGTCCACGCCGTGATGGGACCGAACGGCTCGGGCAAATCGACCCTGTCGAAGATCCTCGCCGGCAGCGAGGACTACGTCGTCACGTCCGGCAGCATCCGCTTCGACGGCCGCGACCTGCTCGGCCTCAGTCCGGAGCAGCGCGCCGCCGCCGGCGTCTTCCTCGGCTTCCAGTACCCGGTCGAGATTCCAGGCGTCAGCAACATGGTGTTCCTCAAGGCCGCGCTCAACGCGCAGCGCAAGCAGCGCGGCGAGCCGGAATTGGAAGCCGGAGACTTCCTCGCGTGGGTACGGCACCGCGTCAAGCAGATGAAGATGGACCCCGCGATGCTGTCGCGCGGCGTCAACGAGGGTTTTTCCGGCGGCGAGAAGAAGCGCAACGAGATCCTGCAGATGCTGGTGCTCGAACCGCGGCTGATGGTGCTCGACGAGACCGACTCGGGCCTCGACATCGACGCACTCAAGATCGTCTCCGAGGGCATCAACGCGCTGCGCGCGCCGACGCGCGCGACACTGCTGGTCACGCACTACCAGCGCCTGCTCGATTATGTGCAGCCCGACGTGGTGCACGTGCTGTCGGGCGGCCGCATCGTGAAGTCCGGCGGCCCCGAGCTGGCGCGCGAGCTCGAGGAGAAAGGTTACGGCTGGCTGGATGCCGCCTGATGCTGGACAACATCGTCACCGCTATCGAGGCGCTGCCGGACCTTTCGCCCGAGCGTCGCGCCGCGCTCGCAGCGCTGCTGCGCCACGGCCTGCCGAGTACGCAGGACGAAGACTGGAAGTACACCGACCTGTTGGCGTTGAGCGCGCTTACGCCGCAGGACATCGCGCCGAACATCGACACCCACGAATTCCCGGAGGGCTACGACTGCGGGCTCGACGCCCTCAACACGGCACTCGCCGGCGGACGTCAGGCGCGCAGCATCGAAGGCCGCGTCGAACTCGACACCGGCCGACACGGCCGCTACCGTCTGACCGTGACCGACGACGCCGAGCTGCTGCTGGACGACAGCGGCGCTGCGCGCTTCGCGACCTGCTTCCTCGCCATCGAGCTCGCCCCGCGCGCGCGGCTGCGCCTGACCCGCGTGCTGGGCGCAGACGCCGAGGCACACCGCATCATCCGGCTGAAGGTCAGCGTCGCCGAGGACGCACGCCTCGATGCCGTCACCATCGACCTGGGCGGACGTTTCGTGCGCCACGATCTCGACATCAGCCTCGACGCGCCGGGCGCCGCAGCGACCGTGCATGGGCTGTACGCCCCCCGCGGCAGCGGCCACGTGGACAACCATGTCCGCATCGATCACCGTGCGCCACACGGCGCCAGCCGCGGCTTCTTCCGCGGCCTTGCCTACGACCGCGCGTGCGCCGTCTTCAACGGCAAGATCGTGGTGCATGGGCACGCCCAGAAGACCGACTCCGAGCTGCGCATCGCCAACCTGCTGCTGTCCAAACGGGCACAGATCAACGCCAAGCCGGAACTGGAGATCTACGCCGACGACGTCAAGTGCGCGCACGGTGCGACCTTCGGCCGTCTCGACCCGGCCGCGCTGTTCTACCTGCGCACGCGCGGCGTGCCCGAAGCTTCGGCCCGCGCACTGCTGACCTACAGCTTCGCCAACGAGATCCTGCAGCACATCGCCGATTCCGCGCTGCGCACGACGCTCACCGGTCGTTTCCTCGAACGTCTGGGCGGCGACATCGACATCGGGATGCTGCGATGACCGGGCCGATCGACCTGGCGCGTGTGCGCGCCGATTTTCCGATCCTTGACGAGTCCATCCACGGCAAGCGCCTCGCCTATCTCGACAACGCGGCGACGACGCAGAAACCGGACCGCGTGCTGCGCGCGCTCGACGCTTACTACCGCCACCAGAACGCCAACGTCCACCGCGCCGTGCACGAACTCGCCGCTCGTGCGACCGCGGCCTACGAGAGTGCACGCGAACGCATCGCCGCATGGCTCAACGCCAGCCGCGACGAGATCGTGTTCACGCGCGGCACCACCGATGCGATCAACCTCGTCGCGCGCAGCTTCCTCGGGCCGCGGCTGTCAGCCGGCGACGAAGTGCTGCTGACGACGATGGAGCACCACTCCAACATCGTGCCGTGGCAGCTCGCCGGCGCGAAGACCGTCGCCGCGCCGGTCAACGAGCGCGGCGAACTCGACATCGACGCCTGGCGTGCGATGCTCAATGGCCGGACGAAGCTCGTCGCCGTCGGCCACATCTCCAACGCGCTGGGCACGATCAACCCGATCGCCGAACTGATCGCCGAGGCGCACGCGCGCGGCATCCCCGTGCTCATCGACGGCGCGCAGGCGATTGCGCACGAAAGCGTGGACGTGCGTGCCCTCGACGTCGATTTCTATGCCGCATCGGCGCACAAGTTCTATGGGCCGACCGGTTTTGGCTTCCTCTACGCGAAGCGCGAGCACCTCGAAGCGATGCCGCCGCGCGACGGCGGCGGCGACATGATCCGCACGGTCGCCTTCGACGGCAGCACCTGGAACGACGTGCCGTACAAGTTCGAGGCCGGCACGCCCGACATCAGCGGCGCGATCGGCGCGGCCGCGGCGCTCGACTACATCGGCGCGCTGGGGCTGGCGGCGATCGCGACGCACGAGCACGCCGTGCTCGACTACGCCACCGAACGCATGCGCTCGGTGCCGGGCCTGCGCCTGGTCGGCACCGCGGCGCGCAAGAGCGGCATCCTGTCGTTCGTGATGGACAAGGCGCACCCGCAGGACATTGGCAGCGTCCTCGACATGGCCGGTGTCGCCATCCGCACCGGCCACCATTGCACGATGCCGCTGATGGCACGCTACGGCCTGAGCGCCACCGCGCGCGCCTCGCTGGCGGTCTATAACGGCACGGACGACATCGACCAGCTCATCGACGCACTGCGCACGGTCAATCGCCTGTTCGCATAGCGCCGGCACGCGTCTGTGCGCGGGACGTTCCGCGCCGGGCACGCCCGACGCTGTAACGAGCGGCAGCGTCCGCGGGAAAACCCGCTCGGCCTGCTGCGCGCGCGATGGCATGATGCGCCGTCGCCGCCCGCGCGGCCCACCCAACCGGATTTTTCTCCGTGGACACGCTCATCGACGCCATCAATTCGCTGATCTGGAGCAAGGCGCTGATCGGCCTGTGCCTGGGTACCGGCCTGTACTTCTCGATCCGCACGCGTTTCATGCAGGTGCGCGGCTTCGGCGAGATGCTGCGGCTGATGTTCCGCGGACGGCGCTCGGACGCAGGCGTTTCACCGTTCCAGGCGCTGGCGATGTCGCTGTCCGGGCGCGTGGGCATCGGCAACATCGCCGGCGTGGCGACGGCGATCACCTTCGGCGGCCCCGGCGCGGTGTTCTGGATGTGGATGGTCGCCTTCCTCGGCGCATCGACCGCCTATGTGGAATCCACGCTCGCGCAGATCTACAAGGAGAAGGACGATCGCGGTCTGTATCGCGGCGGTCCCGCCTATTACATCGAGAAAGCGATGGGCCAGAAGTGGTACGCGTGGACCTTCGCGGTGGCGACGGTGATCGCCACCGGACTGCTGCTGCCCGGCGTGCAGGCCAACGGCATCGCGACGAGCATGCAGACCGCCTTCGGCGTGACGCCGACGGTGACCGCAGCCGCGATCGCGCTGACGCTGGGTTTCATCATCTTCGGCGGCGTGCGCCGCATCGCCCACTTCGCCGAGTTCGTCGTGCCGTTCATGGCGCTGGGCTACATCGTGGTCGCCGTCGCGATCATGATCGTGAACGCCGACAGGGTGCCCGGCGTGATCGCATTGATCCTGCGCAGCGCGCTGGGCATGGAATCTGCCTTCGGCGCCGTGCTCGGACTGGCCGTCGAATGGGGCGTCAAGCGCGGCGTGTATTCCAACGAAGCGGGCCAGGGCACCGGTCCCCACCCCGCCGCCGCGGCCGAGGTCTCGCATCCGGCCAAACAGGGCTACGTGCAGGCCTTCTCGATCTATGTCGATACGCTGCTGGTGTGTTCGGCCACTGCCTTCATGATCCTATCCACCGGGCTCTACAACGTCGTCACCCGCACCGGCGAGAAACTCGTCGAGGCATTGCCCGGCGTCGAGGCCGGGCCGGGTTATGCGCAGCGCGCGGTCGAGTCTGTGCTGCCGGGTTACGGCGCCGGCTTCGTCGCGATCGCCCTGATGTTCTTTGCATTCACGACCATCGTCGCCTACTACTACATGGCGGAAACCAACATCCAGTACATCAACCGCAAGGTGCATCGGCCGTGGCTGGTGCTCGCGCTGCGCATCGGCATCCTCGCGGCCGCGAGCTACGGCACCGTGCGCAGCGCCGGCACGGCCTGGGCGCTGGGCGACATCGGTGTCGGCCTGATGGCCTGGCTCAACATCGTCGCGATCCTGATCCTGCAGAAACCGGCGCTGCTGGCGCTCGCGGACTACGAAGAGCAGAAGAAGGCGGGCCTCGAACCGGTGTTCGACCCGGACGCCCTGGGCATCCGCAACGCAGGCTTCTGGCGCCGGCGATGAGACGCGCGGCCGTCACTGCATCAACGCACGGGCCTCGTCCAGTTCGTGCTCGTCGAGTTCGACCGATTCGCGCTCCGGCGCGAGTCCGAGCATCGCGAACGCCGGCACGGTCGCGTAATCGACGCTGACGCCCGCCTCGGCTTCGGTCAGCGCGTACAGACGCGCAACGGTCACGACGTCGCCGTAGTCGGCCCGCCCTGAATGGCTGCGGGTCAGGTCTGCCACCTGGACCGGCACGTCCGCGATCTCGTCGGGGAATCCCCAGCTGCGCAGCAGCACGGCACCGACCTTGGCCTGCTCGGCATCGATCGCCGCATCCAGCCGTTCCGGCTGCCGCAGCAGCTGGGGCATCGTGCTGACGACGCTCAGCAGCGGCAGCTCGCCGATGCGGTGCAGCAGTCCGGCGAGCATCGCCTCTTCGGGATTCAGGCCGAATACGCCACGCCCGAGCACGCGCGCGATCGTCGCGACCTCGACGCTGCGCGTCCACAGCGCAGTGATCCGATGGCGCACGATCAACGGTGACTTCTGCGACGCCAGCTTCAGGGCGAAGGCCATCACCAGGCGGCGCGTCGTATCCAGACCGATGCGCGTGACGGCCAGATCGAGCCGGTCGATGCGGCCTTCGGCACGATAGAGGGAGCTGTTGGCAACGCGCATCACCCGCGCAGCGAGTGCCGGGTCGGCCGCCAGCTCGTCCGCAATCTGCTTGGAGGTGACATCACCTTGCCGCATCGCCTCGGCGACGCGAGCGGCCACAGCCGGCAGGCTTGGCAGGGTCACGCCCCGCTCGAGGATCGCCGCACGCAGTGCTTCCTGGGTGTCGCTCACAAAAGCTCCAATGCCGGACCGGATGCCCGCCTCGACTCCGCGCAGGGCCGGCGTGCCCGAAAACTTTTCACGGTTTTCCTGCCTGCGTCAATCTCGCGCCAGGTCCATCGCACGCCATCGCATGCGCCGCCCGCGGCGCGCATAATGGACGACGATATTGTCGGCCTGTACATATCTCACGCCATGCCCATGTCACGTCGCCCCGCACGCCCGCGCCCGGACAAGCCCAAGCGCGCCTACCTCCACCGCGATCTGCGCAGGCAGACGCTGCTCGACGTCGCCGCCGGCATCGTCGAACGCGAGGGATGGGGCGCGCTGTCGATGAGCGCGCTCGCCGAACGGGGCGGCACCAGCCGCCAGCTCGTCTATCAGCACTTCCCGAGTCTGGAAAAGCTGCTCGCCGACACGGCCTGGCACATCTTCAACGACACGATGCAGGGCACGCAGGCTTCGGTGTCCGCCCATCCGTCGAACCTGACCGAGGCGGCGAAATCGGCCGAGGCGGTCACGCTGGACCTGCCGGTGGGACGCGCCGACGCGCTGTGGCAGCTGATCGCCGGCACGGCGTCGGATGCGCCGGAGCTGGAGACGATCCGGCGCGGCCTGCGTGAACTGATCAGCGGCATCTGGGCGCCGCTGACCCGTTCGGAACTGGGTGTGAGCGCGGCCGATGCCAAGGCTTATGCGTGGATGATGGTGATGGCCTTCTGGGGCATGCGCCAGCTGGTGCGCGACGGCGAGCTGACGCGCGCGCGCGGCCTGCGCCTGTTCAACGACCTGATCGGGCGCTTGCAGCCCGCCCGGCAGAAGAATCGCGGCTGAGGTCGCGCCTACTTGCGCAGCTTGCGGCTCGCCAGCGTCTGCGGGCGGAAGTAGCCGTCGTCGAAGTCCACGCTGAAGTCCGGGTAGTCGTCGCCGGTATAGCTCGCGGTGACGAAGTAGCGCCCGTTCTGCAGGTCGTGATGCACCTCGGGGCTGCCGGTCGTCGCCGGCACGAACGGGAAGGTCGCCAGATGCGCCTCCTGGAAACGCCAGAGCTGATCGCGGTCGTCGTAGCAATCGACCATCGCGATGCTCCAGCTGTCCTCGTCGACGTAGAACACGCGGCGGCGGAAGCTGTGGCGCAGACCGGCCTTGAGGGCGGCCTCGACCACCCAGACGCGGTGCAGTTCGTAGCGCGTCAGCTCCGGGTTCACGTGGCCCTTGCGGATCAGTTTCTCGTAGCTCACGTCCGGCGCGATGATCCGCGTCGAGTTGTAGGGGATGTACATCTCGCGCTTGCCGAGCAGCTTCCACGTGTAGCGGTCCAGCGCGCCGTTGAACATGTCGGTCTGGTCGTTGAACATCAGGCCGTCGGCCGAGGCCTTGGGGTTGTCGTAGCCGACATTGGGCGCGCGGCGGGTCCGGCCGAGGCCGGGGTTGAAGATCCAGGCATTGCGCCCGCCCTCGGTCTGGTCCGTGGTCTCGTGCACCAGCAGCATCTGGCCGGCGATGCGCTTGGGTGACAGCACTTCCTGCAGGTAGAGCAGGATCAGGCTGTCCTCGATCGCGCTCGGTGCTCTCGGGTTGGCGTACTTCATCTTCACGTCCTCGATGATGCGCGCGAGGGTGTAGCTGCCGTCCTGCGCAACGATCACCTCGTTGTTGAAGCGCCGCACGGCATTGCCGCGGAACTTGAGCTTGTGGTTCCAGATGACCTCGGCACCGGACTTGGGAACCGGGAACGGCACGCCCAGGCGCGCGCCACCGAGCTTGTCGGTGCCATCGAGCGTCGCCTTGAGCGCATTCTCGCGTGTCGCCGCCTCGACCTCGGGACTCAGGAACGCCGCTCGGATGCTCGGATAGACCGGCATGCGGTATTCGGGATAGCGCTCGAACAGGGCGCGATGGCCGGCGCTGAGCCGATCCGCGTACTGTGCGAAATTGGCCCTGGTGATCGTGAACAGCGGCGGTGCGGCCGCGCCGACCGGCGCGATCCGGCTCTCCAGCGCCTTCGGATTCTTCTCGCGCAGCGCCTTGAGCTCGGCATAGGTCAGGCGCAGCTGTTCCGGTCGGTACCGCTGGCTGCCCTCCCAGGCCGGGATGCTGCCATCGGCATTGCCAGCGGCTTCCGCACCCGCGGGCGTCAGCGACTGCCCGAGGCGAGTGGCTTCCTCCGCGCTCACCGCAGCCTGCACCGGCACGGGCAGCGTCCCGCACAGCACCGCCAGCACCGCCCACCCGAGCATCCGCCTGGCCATCGCTCTCCTCCGTCAGCACGTCGCGCGACGCTTGCGCGCTTTTTTACGATGTGTAAACTTTACACGCTGTCCATAACACGTCAAGAGGCCACGGCCCCGGCGGAGCATGCGATGAGGAGATGGGGACTGGGAGCGGCCGTCGTGCTGCTGGCGACGCCCGCAATGGCAATCGAGTTCGAGGCGGGCCCGGTCAGCGGCGCGCTGAACACCCGGCTGTCGCTCGGCGTGGCGATGCGCGTCGAAGACCGCGACGAGCGACTGGTGGCCAAGCTGGCCGTCGCCGGACAGCAGGACCTGTGCGCCGCCGACGACTGTCAGTCGCAGAGCGGCAACCCCGGACCGAACCAGCGCCTGGTCGATGCGCGCGGCGCCTTCTCCGGCGTCAACGAGGACAACGGCAACCTCAACTACGACCGCGGCGATCCCACCGCCGGGCTGATCGCGCTGCGGCCAAAGCTGGAACTGGTCTGGAACGACTGGCAGTTCCAGGCTTCCGGCCTGCTGTTCCACGACATCGTCAACGCCGGCCGCGACGAGCGCCACGCCGATACCCGCTTCCAGCCGTCGCGATCGCCACGCAGCGGCGCGGCCGAGAGTCTGTTCGCGTCCGGCTACCGGCTCGGCAATCTGTTCGCGTCCGGCAGCCTGTCGCTGGGCGAGCACGAGCTGCTGCTCAAGATCGGCAACCAGGTGCTGAACTGGGGCGAAGCCAATCTGGTGCAGTTCAATACCCTGTCCGAGATCAGTCCGCTCGACGCGCCGGTACTGGCGATGCCCGGTTCGGAGCCGAGCCAGCTGCAGCTCGCCGTGCCGCTGGCGCTGGCGAGCCTGACCCTGGGCGACGGGCTCGCCCTCGAAGCGCTGTACCAGCTGCAGTGGCGCGGCGCCCGGCTGCCGGCCAGCGGCAGCCTGCTGTCGTTCAGCGACGTCGCCGGTGGTGGCCGCTACGCGATCCTCGGCTTCGGCAACTTCAACGAGGATCCGCAGCGCCAGTACCGGCCAGCCGGTCTGGCGGCGACGGTGTCGCAGTCCACGCGCACCGTCCCGGTGCCGGGCGCCGGCTTCGGCGCGCCGCGCGACGGCGGCCAATACGGCCTGCGCCTGAACTGGCTCGCCGACGGGCTCAACAACGGCACCGAGCTGGCGTTCCATTACCTGCGCTATCACAGCCGCTACCCGATCCTCAGCGGCTACGCGGCCGACGCCAGCTGCACGCGCGATGCGCAGGCGCCGGGTTTCGCCGCCGCGTTCGTCGCCTGCGCAGGCTTCAACGCCGCGTTCAATCCCCTTGGGCGCGAACCGCTGCCGGTGGATACCGCGCGCATCTTCCTCGACTACCCGGAAGACATCGACCTCTACGGCGTCAGCTTCAACACCAACGTCGGCGACTGGGCGTTGTCCGGCGAGTACGCCTACCGTCCCAACCAGCCGCTGCAGGTGCTGCAGTCCGATGTGCTGTTCGCACTGCTCGGCCCAGCCTTCCCCGCCGAGGACATCCCGATCGGTGCGGGCAGCGTCGGCGATCCCGCGCTGCTCGCGCAGCTGCCGTCCACGCTCGTGCAGCCGCTGCAGGACTTCGCCGCCGTGCTGTCGGCGCAGCTGCCGGCAGGTGCCACGTTCACGCTGCCCGGCGAGAACCACGCCGTGCCCGACTTCCTGTCACGCTATCGCGGCGTGACCATCGGGCCGGGCGACTACGTTGCCGGCTACGAACGGCTGCAGGTGTCGCAGATGACGCTGACCGGCATCCGTACGTTCACCGGCAATCCCTTCGGCGCCGCGCAGATCCTGTGGGTCATCGAGGCCGGCGCGATGTACGTGCACGACCTGCCCGCGCGCGGCGCGCTGTACATCGAAGGCGCCGGCGACCGCACGCATCCCTCGCCCGGCGCCGACGGCAGCGGCAGCACCGACGGCCGGCCCGACACGCGCCGCGTCAACCCGACGCAGATGACCCGCGGCTTCGCCGACGACCTCTCCTGGGGCTACCGCAGCCTGCTGCGCCTGAGCTACAACGCGCTGCCGGGCGGCATCACGCTGCACCCGACCTTCATCTGGCTGCACGACGTCGGCGGCACCTCACCGGCCCCGGTGTACAACTTCCTCGAAGGCCGCAAGGTGCTGATCAGCAACCTGACCGCCGAACTCGAATCCGACTGGACGCTCGGTCTGACGTACCAGCGCTTCTCGGGCGGCGGCACGCGCCACCGCCTGCGCGATCGCGACAACGTCTCCGCCTACGTCGCCTACGTGTTCTGAGGACGGTCCGCGCCGCTGCGCAACACGCGCAGCTCAGGCCAGTAACGCGAGGCAGCCGGTTTCTTCGAGCAGCGGCTCCAGCGTGGTACGCGCTGCGGCATCCAGCGACTGCCAGCGGCGGCGCAACTCCGCGTAGCACTTCTGCTGATAGCCGAACGGTTCCTGTACGAAAGCGCGGCCGCGGATCTCCAGTTCGACGCGCGCGCGACCGGCGTCGAGCGCCGCGGCATTCGCGCGCAGGAACGGCAGGTACTCCGCGCCGACCATCTCCAGCAGCGCCTTGCGCACGGCGGCACCGCGTTCGGGCTGCCACTCGCCTTCGATCCCGGCCGCGTCGTCGAGCGTGATCACCCAGCTCTCGACGGCCGGCGCGCGCGCACGGCACACGCGCTGCGGCCACGGATCGATCGTCAGCTGCGCGAGCTGTCCATACAGCGCGAAGTCGGCGAGCGACGGGCGGCTGCCGAACAGATACTGCGCACCACCGACGAAGGGGCCGAGCACGTCGAGCAGGCGCTCGTAGCTGGCTTCGATCACCGGCGCGTTGCCCGGCGTACAGCCGACCATCGCCATGCGCCCGCGCTGACGCTCGTGGAACATCCTCGCGGCCTGGTCGTGGGCCTTGCCCGTCGCGGCGGGCATCGCGTCGCGCACGATCCAGTGACTGGCCCAGTCCGCGGTCGCGTCCTCGTGCCAGCGGTAGTGGAACATCAGCTTGGTCAGCCACTCGTCGGCGAAGTCTTCGAGCAGGTGGCAGACGAAGGCGTCGGCCGGGTCCGGCGGCAGAATCGAGCGCTGATCGGGATGGCGCTGTTCGAGCAGCAGCGCGAGCGGCGTCGAATCGACGCGCAACTCGCCGGTCTCGGGGATGCGCAGCACCGGGATCAGCCGCGGTCGTACCTGCGCGATCTCGGGCAGCGTGTCGGGCGTGCCGACCTTCCACACGTGCGGCAAGCGGCGGTAGCGCAGGATCGCGCGCAGCTTGCGCGAGTACGGCGAGGGGTTGCCGCCATAGAGGCGATAGGATTCGGCGTTCATCAGGAGTCCTCCGTGGCGGCATCCCAGGGCGTGCCGGTGAAATAGAAGCGCAGGCGCTGCGCGCCGCCGATGCGGCACGCCCTGCCCTCCGCGCGGTCGATGACCGGCAGCGTCGGCGCGGCGCCGGGGCGGCGCAGGCATTCGACGATGCCACTGCCCGCGAGCCGTGCATCGACTGCGGCGCGCACCGCATCGCCCAGATCACGGTAGGCCGCCTGCAGGGTGTTCAGGCAGCGCGCGCGATAGCGGATCGCCGGCAGATCGGCATAACGGATGCCGCCATAGCTGCCGGCGAAGCGCGCCGCACCGCTGGCCACGGCCGCGGCATTGTCGTGCAGGTACGGCAGGTACGCGGCGCCGATGTCGGCGAACAGCGGATTCCAGGCCGGATCGCCGAAATCGTCGAGCGCGGCGTCCGCCCAGTCCTCGCTGCCCGCGTTCCACAGGCGCGCGACCCAGGCCCAGACGCGCGGCGCGCGTTCGGCCATCAATGCGGCCGGGCGCGGGTCCTGCGCGAAGTGGCGGAACATCGGCCCCATCCATGCGACATCGACCAGGCTCGGCCGCGCGCCGAGCAGGAAGCGTCGGCCATTCAACAGCGCTTCGAGCCATCCCAGCGTCTGCGGATACAGCGCGGCGATCGCGGCGAAATTGTCGGCACGCACGCCGTCGCCTCTCAGATAGATGCGCTGCTGGCGCTTGCGAAAATACAGGCCCATCGCCCAGGCCGGATGCACCGTGCCGCGTGACAGCTCGCGTCCGAGGCGGCTGCCGAGATAGCGCGCATTGTCCGGCCAGGCCCAGCGCCAGAACATCGCCGAGCGCCACTGCCATTCGTCGCAGTAGTCCTCGATCAATGTGGATAGGAAGGCGCGATACGGATCGGCGGGGATCAGCGTGCGCTGCGGATGCTCGCGGTCGAGCCAGCGCAGCAGCGGCGTGGTGTCGCACAGCCACCGGCCGTCGTCGCGGCGCAGCGCCGGCACCTTCATCCAGCCGGTGTTGGGCAGAACCTCGTCGAGCAGCACGCGCGGCGTGATGGTGACGCGGTCGTAGTCGATGCGCCTGGCGCGCAACGCGGTCTCCAGCTTGCCGCTGAAGTACGAGACGTCGGAGACATACGCGCGGTAGCGCGCCATCAGGACTCGAGCGCGACGTGCAGGCCGGCGCGCTTGAGGCGCACACCGATGTCGAAGCGCATCGCCTCGGCCGCATCCTGCTCGGCCAGCCAGGCATCGACCGATGCACGGCCCTCGGCATCGAGCGCGCGATAGGCGTCGAGCACGCGCTGCATCATCCACAGCGTGTACGGCATCGCGCCGCGCCGGTAGCGGCCATCGCCCATCGGGAACTCGATCATCCCCAGCACGCGCGGCAGACGCTTGCGCGCGGGCGGCAGCGTCGGCAGGGCTTTACGCAGTTCATCGCGGATACCCTCGACCATCGGGTAGAACTCCGTGAACACCGCGTCGAACAAGGGCTGCAGCGTCGGCGGAATCGCATCGTCGGCGAGGAACTCGCCCGCGCCGGCCTGCGGCGCGTTCATGCGCTCGACCCAGGCGCGCAGATGCGGACGCGGCTCGACCAGCACCCGCTTCGGATACGGATCGCGGCTCAGGTGCCCGTACAGCGGCCCGATCAGGCCGAAGTCGGCGACCGACGGCCGCGTGCCGAACAGGAACGGCAGCGTCGCGAAGTGAGCGTCGAGGGCGTCCAGCATCCGCTCCGTCCATCGCTCCATCACCGCGTACTGCTCGGGCACGATGCCGACCGCCGGAAGATAGCCGCGCATCTTGTTGGCGACGTAGGCGGCCAAGCGCTTCTGCACGAAAGCGGGCGCGCGTGGCAGCAGCGCGCGGCCGGCGTCGGCCTCGAACAGCGGGTAGTTTTCCGGATACACCCAGCGATAGTGCATTGCCACCGGAATCCACCATTCGTCGGCCCAGGCTTCCAGCAGCATCGCCGCGATGCGCTGGCGCGGCGTCGAAGGTGTCACTGGCGCCTGCGCAAAGCGCTGCTCGATCACCTCGCAAATGACCTTGGTGTCCTGCAGCCACTCGCCTTCCGGCGTGACGACGACCGGCATCACCGTCGCACCGGTCTTGCGCGGCACGGTCCACAGCAGGGTCCTCGCATCGACCGGATGGTCGATGAAGGGCACGCCCTTGTAGCGCAGATAGGCGCGTGTCTTGCCGCTGAAGAACGACAAATGCCAGCCGTGCAGGATGTAGGGCGCTTGCATGGGTTGGGTCCTCAGCGTTGCACGAGGGTGCGCGCGGCCTTGGCGAACTCGTCGTCCGCCTTCGCGTTGCCGCCCGGCTCCGGCAGCTTCACCGGCACGTTGATGCCCTTCTGGCAGGCCGGGCGCGCCTTCATCGCATCGAGCCAGCGCCGCAGGTTCGGCAGCTTGTCGATGGATACGCCGGACCACTTGTAGGTGCGCACCCAGCACCAGTTGGCGATGTCGGCGATCGAGTACTCGCTGCCGGCCAGCCACTCGGCCTCGCCCAGGCGCTGGTCGAGCACCTCGAACAGCCGCCGGCATTCATGCTGGTAGCGTTCGATGGCCAGCGGGATCTTCTCCGGCAGGTAGCGATAGAACACGTTGGCCTGCCCCATCATCGGACCGATGCCGCCCATCTGGAACATCAGCCACTGGATCGCGTGCCAGCGCTCAGTGGCATCCCTGGGCAGCAGGCGGCCGGTCTTCTCGGCGAGGTACATCAGGATCGCGCCGGACTCGAACAGCACCAGGCCGCCGTTGTCGTGATCGACGATCACCGGGATGCGGCCGTTCGGGTTGAGCCTGAGGAACTCCGGCTTGCGCTGGTCGCCGGCGATCAGGTTCACCAGCCGCGCGGTGTACGGCAGGCCGAGTTCCTCCAGCGCCACCGAGATCTTCCAGCCATTGGGCGTCGGTGCGGTGTACAGCTCGATGCCGGTCATGCGTATGCTCCGTGTGGCTTGACGATTTGCCCGCTCAATATTGACACTATGTAAATCTTTTGCGGATTCCGGTCAAGAACCGAGGACCCACGCTCGATGCCTTTCACTTCCGTACCCGACGCGTCCTTGCCTGCCGCCGGCCTGCGACCGAGCGTCAAGTCGCGCATCGCCGCGCGCATCGCCTCGTCCCGCGACCCGCTTGCGCGCCTGCGCGCCGGGTCCGCGCTCGAACTCTATTACGAAGCCGGCGATCCGCATTCGCAGCTGTGCGCCGCGCTCGCGCGCCAGATCCTGCCGCGCCTGCGCGTACCCCTGACGATCCGTCTGGTGCCGGCGCCCGACCCGAGCACCTTCCCCGAGGAAGCACGCCAGCGGGCCTTCGCGGCGGCGGACGCGGCGCGCATCGCGCCCTGTCACGGCCTGCCCGCGCCGGTGGCGCTCGCCGGCGACCTGCGCGGCATGCTTGAAACGCGGCTCGCGGCGGCCGGAGACGACGCAACCCGCTTCCTCGACATCGAGCAGCAGTGCATGCGCAGTCTCGCCCAGGCCGGCAGCCTGGCCGGCGATTCGGCGGACGATCCGCAGGCCACCCGCGAGCGTCTCGCAGCGAACGCGCGGCGTCGCCGCACGCTGGGCCACTACCTGCCGGCGATGTGGCAGTACCGCGGCGACTGGTTCTGGGGGCTCGACCGGCTCGACTTCCTGCACGCGCGCCTGCGCGCAGACCAGGCACTGGACGGCGACGTGCCGCTGTCGATGTTCAATCCCGCGGCGCTGCCGGAGCGGCCGCCTGCGGATGGCAGTCCGCTCGAGTTCTGGTTCAGCTTCCGCAGTCCATATTCCTATCTCGCCGCGGTGACGCTGCTGCGCCGGCGTGCGGCCGGAGCGCGCTTCGATCTGCAGGTCCGGCCGGTGCTGCCGATGGTCATGCGCGGGCTGCCGGTGCCGCGCATCAAGCGCCTGTACATCGTGCGCGACGTCCAGCGTTGCGCAGACGCGCAACGCATCCCCTTCGGCCGCATCCACGATCCCGTCGGCGACGGCGTGCTGCGACTGCTGACGGTGTATCCCTACGACGCCGATGCCGACACGCAGCTGCGTTACTGCGCGATCGCCGGGCAGACGGTCTGGGCCGAGGGCCTCGACGCGCGTCGCGACGATGTGCTGCGCAGCGTGATCGAGCGTTGCGAACTGGATTGGACTGCCGCGCAGCGCAAGCTCGCGCAAGGCATCGACACACACCAGGCCGAAGCCAATCGCGAAGCACTCTTTGCCGCCGGACTCTGGGGCGTGCCCAGCTTCCGGCGCGGCGCGTTCG
This sequence comes from Fontimonas sp. SYSU GA230001, assembly GCF_040066175.1. NCBI lineage: Bacteria > Pseudomonadati > Pseudomonadota > Gammaproteobacteria > Nevskiales > Nevskiaceae > Fontimonas > Fontimonas sp. SYSU GA230001. Next base: position 105,632 of record NZ_JBEAAM010000004.1, on the reverse strand, counting down.
CGACCTGGGGCCAGGATCGCCTGTGGATGCTGCTCGATTCCTGACCCGTCCGGCCCGCGTCCGGTGATCAGGCCGCATCGCGTCGCGGGGCGCGCGGCGCCATGCGGCGCAGCACGCGCTCCAGCACGCGGGGAGCAATGCGCTTGGTCCAGTAGCCGGATACGACATCCCTGCCGATGACGACCAGCGCGCGATCGCGGCGCACCGCGTCGAGCGTCCTGCGCGCGACCGTTGCCGCTTCGAGATCGTTGCGCTCGAACCAGTCCAGCACTCTCTGTTGCGTGCGCGCGTTGTCCATGCGCCCGAACAGCGTGAACTTCGTCGCGATCGGCGTCTTGACGAAGCCGGGGCACACCGTGGTCACGCCGATGCCCGCGTCCGCCAGCTCGCCGCGCAGGCTCTCGCCCAGGCTGACGACCGCGGCCTTGGTTGCGCCGTAGGCGGACAGGCCGGGGAATCCGACCAGGCCGGCGCCCGAGGCGATGTTGACGATGTGTGCCCCGCCATCGCCACGCGCCGCACGCGCGAGCATCCCCGGCAGCACCGCGTGCAGCACGCGCAGGACGCCCATCACGTTGACCTCGTGCAGCCGGCGCCATTCGGCCATCGGCACGTCGGCGAGCAGGCCGCCGCTGACGATGCCGGCGCAGTTGACGACCAGATCGGCACAGGGCCCCATCGTGGCGATGGCCGCGGGCAGCCGGGCGATCTCGTCGTCGCGCGCCACGTCGGCGCTCAGGACGCGCACTTCGCTGGCACCCCGCCCGCGCAGTTCCTGTGCGGCGCGGTCCAGCGCGGCCGGATCACGCGCGACCAGCAGCAGGCGCGCGCCCTCGGACGCCAGCGCACTGGCCACGGCCAGACCGATGCCACTGGAGCCGCCGGTGACGACGCAGAGTTTCTGACGGAATTCCCTGATCACGATATCGCTCTTGAAGTGAAGTGGATCTGTGCGCGCAGGCGCGCAGTCATCGATGCTCGAACCACACCGGCGACGCCCAGGCGCGCTCCTCGATCGTCGCGAAAATGTTGCGGCCACTGAACGCGCCCGGCGCGCCGTCGATCACGCAGCAGCCTTCGTAACCCTGCCAGCCCGTTTCGGCGGGGAAGATACCGTTGGCCGGACTCAGCGCCGCGCAATCGACGCCGGCCTCGACGCACATCCAGGTGCTCCAGCGGCAGCTCGGAATCTCGCGTGCCCGCGCGTACCACCAGGCATCGCGTCCGGCATCGAAATCCGGGTCCTGCCAGGTCACGCACAGCTGCGCCGGGTGCTGACGGGGCGCGACCGAACAGTCCGCCCCGGGCCGCTCGACCGGGTCCGTGGTGTGCGCCACCGCCTCGTAGGTGTGGACCTTCGGCGCGCCGCTGGCATCGACGTAGCCCTTGACGATGTCGATCGCCTGCAGCGGCAGCCCCGGCGACTCGCCGCCCGGATCCTGCATCGCCCACACCGTGACATACGGTGCCGTCGCGCCGTCCGGCCGCGGTGGCAGATCGCCGCCCATCACGGCACCGCTCGCCGCATCGACGCTCTGCCCGCCCTGCGCAAGCCGCGAGCAGATGTCCGCGGGCGGCGGCGTCCAGCTCGCCTGCAGGCGGATGCGCATACGCGGACCGCTGGTGCCGAAGGTCTCGCCGCGGTGCAGCGCGTCCCAGATCGCGGCGCGCGTGTTCTCCGGCGCCCACACGCCGGCCAGGCCACCGGGGCCGAAGCCGCGCGCGCGATCGAGGAACACGCGGTTGGTGCAGTGGCCCGGATCGGCCGGATCCTCGGGGTCGATCGGCCGGTTGCGGTTGTCGCAGTCCCAGCTGCCGAGATGGTCCTTGGGTTCGTCTTCGAGCACGCCGCCATGGCCGGTGAAGCCGCGCTCGCGCACGTTGCCCGGCGTGCCGTTGTGGGTATCGACCGAGGCGATGATGTTCTGCCGGTACGGATTGAGACCGAGCAGTCCACGCAGGGTGAGACCTTCGGCCATCGCGTTCTGGTACTGGTCGAGCGGCACCGTGCAGTTCGTGGCCGGACCGGAGCCGCCGTCGAGTCCCTGCGTTTCGCAGACGCGGGTCAGGTAGGTCGGACCGAAGCGCAGCGAGCAGAAGCTCGGATCGCGCGACGGATCGCCGCTGCAGTAGCGCGCGCAGGCCGGCGGATCGTCGGGCAGGCCGGCACAGACGTTCTTCGCCAGTTCGAAGTCGCAGCGCGTCTCCTCGCCGACGACGTAGGGACCTTCGAGCCCCGCGGCGCATTCGGAACCGCCCTTGTGCTGGTAGATCTCGAACACGCGGTCGTAGCCGCGGCGCAGCGCCGCGTCCGCCGGCGTCAGCGGCAGGCCGTCGCGCCCGGGCGGCAGCCCTGTCGACAGATCGCGCGGCAGGAAGAAGCGGCCGTCGGACAGGTTCACGCTGTGCGGAATCGTCAGCACCCGGCAACCTGCGAGCCCGCCGCACTCGGTCTGCAGATGATCGAACAGCATCCAGTCGTCGTTGACGTTGCGGTCGTCGATGCCGGTGAACGGCGTCACCGACGAGAACACCACGTCCGGCACCTGCGACGCGTCGCCGCGGAAGATGACGTTGCGATGAAACATCTGCCCGCGCTTGTTCGAGCTGAACTCGTAGCCGTGCAGCGTCGTGAACGTGCAGGGCTCGTCCTCGTCGTCGGTGATCGCCTGCTCCTCGATCCACGCCGGACGATCGGTCGGCGCGTCGGCGAGCAGCGTCTGCACGGCGATCTGGAACGGCGTCGTCCGTCCCTCGACGAAGGCGCGGATGTCGCCACGGATGTTGCTGCCGACGAGGTTGCAGACCGGGTTGGTCCCCGCCGGCACCTGGCCGCCGGCCTCGCAGATGGTCTTGAACGCGCCGAGGAACTCGGCGTGATCCGTGATTGCGACGAAGTCGAGCGGCCGGTCGAGCGTGATCGTCGTCGCCGGCGTGTCCGGATCGCTGTCACCCGCGGGCAGGCTGGCCGCCTCGCCCTTGGCGAAGCGGATCGCCTCGCGCGGGCCATTGATCGAGTTGAAGAAGTACGAGTCGAACGAGAAGCTGGTGTGCACGTGCAGGTCGCCGAAATAGGCCTGCTGGCGGCCGGGCACGACCGGCCCGCAGTCGCCAACCGTCGCGCCGGGCGGCGTCGGAGTCGGCGTCAGCGTCGGCGGCACGCTCGATGATCCGCAGCCGGCGAGCAAGCCCAGCAGCAGCGGCACGGTCCGTCTGCACATTCCCTGCATCATCGTTCCCTCACCCGGCAAAGACCCCGGCGCTGCGTTCGATCAGCCAGTACGCCGCCGCGGCGCCGTAAACGGTCAACGCGACCGTTGCGTAGCGCAGCGCCGGTCGCGCCATCGCGGCCAGTGCGACGAGCGCCAGCACGAACAGCAGCTGGCCCGCTTCGACGCCGAGATTGAACGCCGCCAGCGCCCAGGCGCGCGCGCCGTCGGGCAAGCCGGTCTGCGCCAGCGCGCCGGCAAAGCCGAAGCCGTGCAGCAGGCCGAACGCGAACGCGACGCGCGCCGGCGCGCGGCTGGCGATGCCGCGTTCGCCGGTGGCCAGCTCGACCGCCAGCAGCAGGATCGATGCGGCGATGCAGGCCTCGACCGCCGCGACGGGCAGCTGCCAGCCGCCCAGTGCCGCACCGGCGAGCGTGATCGAGTGCGCGATCGTGAACGCGGTCAGGGTACCGACCAGCGTGCTCGCGCCGCGGCCGCTGCGCCGCCACAGTGCCCACAGCCCGAGCACGAACAGCAGGTGATCCGGGCCGCGCAGGATGTGCTCGACACCCAGCGGGAAGTAATGCGCCACCGGCGGCGGCTCGGGCACGGCGCTGATCGTCCAGGCCGGCCGCGTCGCCGACAGCACGACATGTCGCGGCGCCGCGCCGAGCGGCTCGAACTGCAACACCGCATCGGGCAGGCGTGCGCTGAATCCGTCCAGCGCCAGCTCGCCGACCAGGCCGTCCGGGCAGCGCAGCGTCCAGTTCAGCACGCTGCCGTTGCTGGTCGGCTGAGTGCGTGGCGCGTCGAGCCGCGTGCAGTCCGCGGGCCAGCGCGGATGCAGGGTCAGCAGCTCGCCTTCGATGTCCTCCGGCAGTCGCAGCTGGCTGCTCCAGGTCTGCGCGTCGCGCTGGCTCAGGCGCCACTGCGCGGTGTTCATCGAATGCGCGAATGCGGTGCCGACTACTGACCACAGCACAAGCGCGAGGAGCGCGCGGATCATGGCGCGAGTCCGTAGCGCGCCTTGAGATCGGCGACCGCGAGCTCGGTCGCGATGCGACGCTGCTCCAGCAGGTAGTCGCGCAGCGCGCGCTCGCGCACGGCGGCGTGGTCCGGCGCCTGCGTGCGCCGGTCGTGCACGCGCACGAAGTACAGGCCGAGCGCCGTCGGCAACGGTCCCTGCCAGTCACCGACCGGCAGCTCGCCCAGCTGTTGCGCGAACGCCGAACCGAACAGACGTTCGACCTCGCGTGCCGACGCGCCGTCGAATCGGTTACCACCCGGATGCGGGTCGCTCAGCGCCGCCAGATCCGGTGCGGTCGTGCTGCGCAGGCGCTCGCCCAGCGCCTGCGCGGCCGCGGCCATGCGCGCCTCGTTGCGGCCGCGCGACAGGAACACCTGCTCGAAGCTGATGCGCTCGAACCCGCCGTAGCGGCTCGCGTGCGCGTCGATCCACGCGTCGAGGGTCGCGGTATCGGGTTCCGCAACCTCCACCCCCGCCTCCAGCAGCATGCGCATCTTCTGCACCAGGCGCCGGCGCACGATCAGGTCGCCCTCGCCCAGTCCGCGCGCGACGGCCTCGCGGTACAGCACCTCGTCCTCCAGCCAGCGCGCCGCATCGACCGGATCGGCGGCGACGATCCCTGGAGGCATCGGCGCAGCCGGATGCCGCCGCTGCGCATCGACGGCGAACAACAGCGCGCCGAGCGCGATGAACAGCAGCAGCGCGTGGCGCTGCTGCAGGCGGCTCAGACCATCGAGGAGGGACTGCATCGTCATCGTCGTCACCGGCCGGTTTCCGGATTGACGGCATTAGAGTCTTGTTGTTTACACTATGTCAATATGTTGCCGGCGGGCATGTGCCATCAATGCGGGGAAAACGGATGAAAAAGCTGCTGATCGGTGCCATCGTACTGGCCGCGCTCGCAGTGGGCGGCCTCGCCGCGCTGCAGATTCCGGCGCTGCAGGACCGCCTGATCGAAGCGGCGATCCGCAGCCGCATGGACGAGTCCGACCGCGCGCCGCTGTTCGCCGACGACGCGCTGCGCCTGCTGGTCTGCGGCAGCTCCTCGCCGCTGCCCGCGCCGGACCGCGCCCGTCCGTGCCTGGCCGTCATCGCCGCCGGCAGGTTCTACGTGGTCGATACCGGTCCCGGGTCGTGGAACCGGCTCGCGCTGCTGCGCATCCCCGGCCAGCGCATCGGTGGCGTGCTGCTGACGCATTTCCATTCGGATCACATCGGCGATCTGGGCGAATTCAACCTGCAGACCTGGGTCGCCGGCCGCGGTGCCCCGCTGAAGGTCTGGGGTCCGGCCGGCGTCGAGCGCGTCGTCGCCGGCTTCAACGAGTCCTACGCGCTGGACGCCGGCTATCGCACCGCGCATCACGGCGCGGCGCTGCTGCCACCGGCGGACGGCATGATGGAAGCGCATCCGCTGGCACTGGCCACGGACGGCAGCGCGCAGGTCGCGTTCACCGACGGCGATCTGACCGTGCGCGTGTTTCCGGTCACGCATACGCCGATCGAGCCCGCGGTCGGCTATCGCTTCGACTACAAGGGCCGCTCGCTGGTCATCAGCGGCGATACGGTCAAGGACGCGCACCTGATCGAAGCGGCGCGCGGTGCCGACCTGCTCGCGCACGAGGCGCAGAACAACGACATCGTCGCTCGCATGCACGACGCGGCGTCGGCGCTGGACCGCCCGCGCCTGCAGAAGGTGCTCGTCGACATTCCCAGCTATCACACCAGCCCGGTCGAGGCGGCCGAAGTCGCCAATGCCGCCGGCGTTCCCCTGCTGCTGATGTACCACCTCACCCCGCCGCCACCCAATCGCATCGCCGAGTCGGTGTTCCTGCGTGGCGTCGCCGCGGTGCGCAAGGGCGGCGTCGTGCTGGCGCGCGATGGCACGCTGATCGAGCTGCCACTGGACGGTGGTCGGGCAAAGATCAGCATTCTGCGACCGTAGATTGGCGCGCACCACAGACGCAGCGGGACGGCTTGCGCTACGCTGCGCGCCCCAACTGCGCCACGACGACCATGCGCCGCCGCCCCGAGTCCGATCACGACGCCGAAGCCGAACGCCCGAGCAAGACCCAGGTCAAGCAGGCGATGCTCGACTTGCAGCAGCTGGGCGTGGATCTGCTGGAGCTGCCGCTCGACCAGTTCGCGGCGATCGAGATGGACGAGCGGTTGCGCGAGGCCTTTGCCGAGCTGCGGCGCATCACCGCCTTCAGCGCCCGCAAGCGGCAGATGCAGTACGTCAGCAAGCTGCTGCGCGCCGAAGATCCGGAGCCGTTCCGTCGGGCGCTGGCCGCACATCGGGCCGGCAAGCGCCGCGATGCCGAAGCCCTGCATGCGGTCGAGCGCTGGCGCGAGCGCATTCTCGGCAGCGAGGACGGCCTCAAGGCTTGGCTGGATGCTTTCCCGGCGAGCGATACCAGCGCATTCCACTCGCTGCTGCGCAATGCTCACAGGGAACTTGCGGAGTCCGCCGCAGCCAGTCGCGGCGCTCCACAGACCAAGGGAAAGTTCTACCGCGCGCTGTTCCAGCACATCCGGCGCGTGATGCAGGACGCTGCTTCGGGCGCTACGCCGCCGCTAGCCTGACGCAGTCGCGGCCGGCCGCCTTGGCCGCATAGAGGGCCGCGTCGGCACGGCGCATCATCGCGTCCAGACTGTCACCGGGAAATCCGAGCGCGGTGACTCCGGCGCTGATGGTGATGCGAAATCCCGGCGCGGACGGATCGATCTCGGTCTCGGCCACGGCCCGCCGGATCCGCTCCGCCACCTGTTCGGCCTGGGGGAGTCGTGTGTCCGGCAGCAGGACGACGAATTCCTCGCCGCCGTAACGCGCGAACACATCGGGCCCGCGCAGCAGCGGACGCACCGTGTTGACCAGATGCTGCAGCGCCCGATCGCCGGCCTCGTGGCCGAGGCGATCGTTCACGTCCTTGAAGTGATCGACGTCGAGCACGATGATCGACAAGGCGCGCTGGTAGCGATGGGCGACATCGAAAGACTGGCGCGCCAGATCGTAGAAATGCCGGCGGTTGTGGGCGCCGGTGAGTTCGTCGGTACGTGCCATCTGCTGTTCGCGCGCCAGTGCCTTCTGCAGCTCGGCATTGGCCGCCTCGGCTTCGGCCTTGGCGAGCCGCAGCGCCTCGTCCGCCTCGGTGCGCGCGGTGATGTCCTGGTTGACGATGATCGCGCCGCTGATCGCGCCGGACGGCTCACGCAGTGGAATGGCCGAGTTGAGGATGATCTTGCTGCTGCCGTCGAAGCACTGGATACGGATCTCCTCGTCGATCGAGGTCTCGCCTTTCTGGATCGCGCGCGCGGCCGCCCACTCGTCCGCGGCGATCGGCTCGCCGGTGGCGCGCCACCAGCCCTTGTATTCGCCGAACTGCTCGGGCGGCACGTAACGGGCGCCGGCCCAGATCCGCTGACCGGCCGGATTGCCGTAGCTGATGCGACCGCCGCGATCCATCAGCCAGACCCCGACGGGCAGCGCCTCGAGGACACTGCGCAGCGTCTGTTCGGTCCTGCGCACCGCGGCCTCGGCCAGCCTGCGCGCGGTGATGTCGTCGTGCGAGACGATCAGATACTGGGCTCCATCATGCTCGCAGCGCGTCACGCGGAGGATGAACCAGCGCTCCTGATCGGGTGAATTGCACGGATATTCGAGCGTCACCTCGTCCCGCTCGCCGCCCCGCATGGCCTGGATGCCGTCCAGGACCGAACGGGCGATCGGATCGCCGCCATCCCGCGCGGCGCTCTCGCAGACCTCGATGTAGTTGGACCCGACATAGCTGCGTCCGGCCTCGCCGCCGTTGCAGCGAGAAAAGCGGCTCCACGCCTGGTTGACCGCGACGATACGGCCGTCCATGTCGAGCACGGCGATGTGTGCCGCCAGTGAGTCGAGGACGGCGATCGCGAAATCAAGACGTTGTGTGCGCATGACGCCGGCCGGTCCTCATCGTGGAGATGGTCACCGCTCGACGCCTCGCGGGCGTTGACCTGGGTCAAGCGCGGGGGCGCTTGTGCGGCTCAAGATTGCGCTGTCGCTGCCGCTAACGGATGCGGGGCAATCCAGTCCAACCCGCCTCGCCGCTCGGAGATCACCATGGCCAATCCCATTTCGCAGGTCGGCTCTTCAGTCAAATCCCATGCTGCAGCGCAGGCGGCCCCGAACTCCGAACGCGCCGCGGGACGGACGTCCGCGACCGCCGCACTGAAGGAGCAGCGGTCGCGAATGAACGCCGCCATCGTCGCCTCGTCGGAGCAGGCCGCGATCAGCGCCGGCAACGAGCCGCTGGCCCTGCTGTTCCGCTCCGCGATCGAGCAGATCAACGAGGCGCTCAAGCCCACCCTCGGTGAGAACGCGATCCAGAACGCAATGAACCAGGACAACTCGCCGGAGGGCACCGCCGGACGCATCGTCGCGCTGTCCACCGGCTTCTTCGAAGCCTTCAAGCAGCAGCATGGAAACGAGCCGGAAGACGAAGTGCTGAAGAAGTTCATGGAGACGATCCGCAGCGGCTTCGAGAAGGGCTTCAACGAGGCCAAGACGATCCTCGAAGGTCTGGGCGTCTTCGCCGGCGATATCGCGGCCGGCATCAATCGGACCTACGAACTGGTGCAGCAAGGCTACGCCGCGTTCGAGAAGGAACGCAGCGGCACGAAGACCGAAGCGGCCGCCTGACGCGCGAACCGCGCTAGGGCCGGATGAAGATCGGGCTCGACCACGCGCGGTTCTCGACGTCGGCCAGGCAGCGGTCGTCGAGCGGCGTGCGCGCGTCACCGAAGCAGGGCCGGACGGCGATGCAGCGTCCCGCGTCGTCGTATTCGCAGCGCAGCTGCGCACCGTTGATCGCCGGCTCCGCGCGCTGGATCGCCCGCGCGTAATACAGCACCTCGCGTCCCAGGGCGGGATACTCCGGGTCCTCGAACTCGGCGCTGCAGCCCTGCCCTTCATCGGCGCAGCGCAGCACCTTCCACGGATCCTCGATCAGCGCGCCGAGCGGCTCGTCGCGATCGGCCTGGCGGCGGATGCGCACGATCTCGAAACGCTCGATCGGCGTGCGCGTGTCGCCCGGGTTGTAGCACTCGCCGCCACACAGGCGCTCGACGCGATCGGCACCCAGCGCCGCCTCGGTCCACGCCGGGCAGCCCGGCTTCTGCACGAATGCACCCTGCGCGCGCACGCGAAAGCGCGGCACGTCCTTGCCCTGCAGTTCCGAGCCCATCGGATGGCGCACGCCCTGCGCGTCGATCAGGTCGAACCACAGCAGCATGCGCGGACCGGAGGTGCCATAGACCTCCTTGCGCTGCAGTGCGTTCCAGATCGCGTCGCGGTCGCGCGTCGGCGCATGCACCGCGACCAGACCACCGGTGTAGAAGAACGAGGCCTGGCGCTCGGTCTCGTTGACCTGCAGAAAGTTGAACGGCCCGGAGCCGAGCGTGTACTCGCGCGGCCGCTGCGGGTCGCCCTTGGGCTTGGCGGCATCGACGAAACGCCGCTGCACCAGCGCGTTGACCGCACCGCGTGCCTCGGTCGAGGAGTGGCGGTTGACCGGCTTGAAGCCGGTGCCGGGCTCGGCCGCGTGGTTGTCGCTCGACCCGATGAAGCCGAAATGGAAGCGCAGCGGTCCGCCGTCGTCGTCGCGCTCGGCCGGATTGCTCAGCGCCATGATCGCCTGCACCGAGCTGCCCGGACGATGATTGAACGGCGGCTGGAAGCAGTCCGTGCATTGTCCGCAGTTGAGCCAGTCCTCGGGTTTCACGTCGGCGACCGTGAGGTGTCCGGCGCGGCCGGCAGCGAGATAGTTGCGCTCGACCTGGGCGACGCGCGCGGCGCATTCGGCCGAGTCCGGATCGTCGCAGCGCGAACGGATGATCTGGCCGGCGCGCTGGCAGCAGGGCAGATAGTCGTCGGTCGCCTCCGGGCAAACCATTTCGCCGTCCGCGCCGTAGGCCACCGCCTTCCAGTCGCGGTACGGCTCGGAATTGCCATGCCCCGAATAGACTTCGATCAGCGTCTGACGTTTGGGATCGTGCTGCTCGCGCGTGAGCTGCTTGGTCCAGTCGGAGCCGGGCGGCGTGTAGTAGCCCCAGGTGGTGCCGTGCGGAATCACCAGCGCCTCGCCGCCCCATTCGTCGAGCTTGCGGAACAGCTCGCGCGGCGTGTCGGCGACCTCGATGCAGTCGGCCGGCAGCTCGCGCGTGTTCACATCCGTCGCGCAGACCGGCGTGTCGATCAGCTCGCGGCGCTTGGCCTGCTGCAGGAACTGGTAGTCGCGGTGGGTGAAATCCGCGAGATACGGCCCGATCACGCGCTCGATCGGCGGCAGCGGGTCGTTGCGCATCGCCTTGAACGCGGTGCCGCCGGCGACGATCGGACGCCTCGGCACGCGTTCATCGGCGGTCTCGCGCAGGATCACGTTCTTGTGGCCATAGTGGGTCGCCGGCGTGTTGCCCATCTGCGTCCATTCCCAGCCGAGAAAGGCGACGATGTCCGGATTGTCCGCCGGACCCGCGGCGGCATTGCAGGCGTTCACCGTGTCCTTGATCATCGACCAGTGCCGCGGCGTCAGGCTCTCGGCATGATCGGTGTGGGCGTAGAAATCGAGCGACGAGCAGAAACGCGCGAAATCGCAGGCATCGGCCGGCGGACGGGCACCCGGACCGTGCATCAGCGGCATCGCCCAGGCGAAGGCATCCATCGAGTAGGTCGTATGCACGTGCAGGTCGCCGAACAGAATCTGGTCGGGACCCGGATCCGACGTTTCCGGCGCCGCGTTCTGCGAGGCGCGTTGCCGCAGGCTGCCGGCATCGACCCGCTGCGGCGCCACCGTGCCGGCGCCTTCCGGTTCGACCCGGCGATCGAGCCACAGCACCGCGCCGCCAAGGCCAACGATCATCACTGCCGCAAGCGCACCCTTCGAGATCCCGTTCATGCCCGACTCCCCCATGGTCACGTTTACAGTATGTCAATATTGTGCCGGCAGAAGCCAGAGAAGACCCTCGACGATGGACGCTGAAGCGTACTGGACCCGGCATCGCATCGCACTCGCCTGGGCGGCCGTGCTGCTCGGCAGCCTGATTGCCGCCGTCACACTGTACGTGGACGGTCGTGACGCGCTGCCGGCGGATGCCGTCGCAATGGTCGGCAGCCAGCCGATCCTGCGCAGCCAGTGGCTGCGTGCGGTGCAGGCCGTCGAAGCCGACCGCGGCGCACCGCTGGATGCGCCCGCGCGGCGTGCGATCCTGCAGCGCCTGATCGACGAGGAACTGCTGTTCCAGCACGCCATCGACAGCGGCCTGGCACGCAACGACCCGGCGCTGCGCAAGACGCTGGTCGCAGGCCTGGTCGATGCCACGACGGCCGGCGCGGCGGTGGACGAGAACGACGCGCGCGCGCTGTTCGAGCAGGATCCCGCCTACTTCTCGGCGCAGGCACGTCTGCGGATCGGCGCGGTGCTGGCACCTGCGGACACCGCGGCCGACGACGCGCGGCTGGCGGCGGCGCTGCGGGATGGCGACGTCCGCGCGCCGCTCAGAGCCATCGAACTGCCGGCGCAGGCGCTCACGCTGCCGCAGATCGCCCAGCGCCTGGGCGGCAGCGCCGCGGAACTGCTGCGCACCGCCGAGCGCGGTCGCGTGCTCGGTCCGTTGCGCGGCGGCGATGCGCGGCTGTACCTGATGCTGCACGAACGTCTCGCCGACATGCCGCGTTACGACCAAGTGGCCGATGCGGTGCGCACCGAACTGTCGCGACGGCAGGCCGAAGCGGCGCTCGAACGGCTGCTCGTCACCCTGCGCAGCAGCACGCCGGTCCGCACCGCCGATGCGCCGTAGGCGATTGGCGTCCGCGCTCCTGCTGATCGGCGCGCAGTGCCTCGCACCGGCGTGGGCGCACAACCGCTCGGTGTCGTATTCGGACTGGGACGTCGCCGGCAACGAGTTGCGCGCGACGGTGCGCCTGCCGACCGCCGAACTCAATCCGCTCAGCCTCGATCCATTCGCGCCGGCGACCACCGGCCTGATCGCGCAGCGCGTCGGTGATGGATTCCAGCCCGAATCCGTGAACGCTCCCTGTGCCGTGGTACAGGTCGATGCGCGCCTGGCCGGACAGCAGTTCCTGATCGACGCGCGCTGGCATTGCGCCGGTCCGCCCGTACGGCTGCGCACCCGCTTCCTGCTCGACGCGATTCCGGGCCATCTGCATCTGCTGCAATGGCGCTCCGCGGATGCGACGCACGGACCGTTCGCGCTCAGCGCCGCGAACGACGTGATTGCCTTCGACACCGCGACCGGCGACGCGCCGGCGCCGTCGTTCCAGCGCTATTTGTCGCTGGGCCTCGAACACATCCTGCTGGGCTGGGACCACCTGGCCTTTCTGCTTGCCGTGCTGCTGGGCGCCGCGACGCTGCCTGCGCTGGTGTGGCGCGTCACCGGCTTCACGCTCGGGCACAGCCTGACGCTGGCGCTGGCGGCACTGGGCGGCATACGTCCGTCCGCGCTGCTGGTGGAGAGCTTCATTGCGCTGACCATCGTCTGCGCGGCCGCGGAACGCGCGCTGGCAGGCCACCGCCGCGCGCTGTGGCACGGTGCCGCACTCGCCGCGACGCTGGCGCTGGCCGGCTGGCTCGCCGGCGCCCTGCCGCTGCCCTTGCTGCTGGCCGTACCGCTGCTGATGCTCGGCAACGGCAGCACCGCGCCGGCACTCGACAGCGCCAGGACCGCACTGTTCGGCCTGTTCCACGGTTTCGGTTTTGCCGGAGTGCTGGCGCAGCTGTCCGCAGCACAGTCCGTGCCGCCGTTGCCGCTGCTCGGCTTCAATCTCGGTGTGGAGCTGGGTCAGCTGCTGTTCGTGCTGCCGCTGTGGTGGGCCACACGAAAATGGGCGAGCCTGCGCTCGCCCATCGTCCCTGCCGTGATCCTCGCGCTCGGCTGCGCGTGGTACCTGCAGCGGATCAGCTCATGACCGCCTTGCTGAACTGCGTCACGAGCCGCTGGTAGGCCGAAGGCAGCGCGCGCGCCACGCCGTCGATGACGTGCGCATCGGGGCCGACCAGCACACGGCGCTGGTTCTTCTCGACCGCGCGCAGGATGATGCGCGCCGCGCGATTGGCCGTCGTGATGAAGTTCTTCTCGAACCTGGCGGTGGCGTTCTTCCGGTCCATGCCCAGCTGTTCGACGCTGCCGGACATGCGCGCCGAACGGGCGATGTTGGTCTTGATGCCGCCGGGGTGCACGCTGGTGGCGCTGACCCCGCACCTCTGCATGTCCAGCTCCATGCGCAGCGACTCGGTGAAGCCGCGCACCGCGAACTTCGCCGCGTTGTAGGCCGACTGCGACGGAATGCCGACCAGGCCAAATACGCTGGACGTATTGATGATGTGGCCCTCGCCGGCCTGCTTCAGATACGGCAGGAAAGCCTTGGTGCCGTGCACGACGCCCCAGAAGTTGATGTTCATCAACCACTCGAAGTCTTCGTAGGACATGCCTTCGACGGTCGCCGCCAGCGCGACGCCGGCGTTGTTGAAGATCAGGTTGACCTTGCCGTGATCGCGCACCACCGCGTCGGCCCAGGCGAACACCGCCTTGCGGTCCGCCACGTCGAGATGCGCGTGCGTCACCTTGACGCCGGCGCCCGACACCAGCCGCACGGTCTCGGCGAGGCCCTCGTCGTTGACGTCGGACAGCGCCAAGTGGCAGCCGCGCCCGGCCAGTTCGACTGCGAGCTCGCGCCCCATGCCGGAGCCCGCGCCGGTGATCGCGGCGACCTTGTTCCTGAAGTTTTTCATCGATGTGTCCGTTGGCTTGAAGTCTGTTGTGCTGGCTGCGCAGTGGAACCCGAAGCCATCAACGATGACATTGGCCGCTGGCACTTTATCCGTGGCTGCGCGGCCGATCAACGCAGGGCCGTCTTGACGCAAGTCAGCGCCGCGCCGGCTGCGGCAGGCGATAGTCGGCGCCCATGATCTCCTTCGTCGCCAACCGGCTGCCGCAGGGACTCGAAGCGCTCACCGAGCTGGCGCTCGACCTGCGCTGGACCTGGAATCACGCGACCGACGCGCTGTGGGAATCACTGTCCGCGGATATCTGGTCGCGCACGCGCAACCCGTGGCTGATCCTGCGGGCCGTTTCGCGGCGGCGCCTGGAACAGCTGGCCTCGGACGCCGGCTTCCGCCAGCGGCTGGCCGGCGCCGTCGCCGAACGACGCCAGTACCTCGACCAGCCGGCCTGGTTCGAACGCAGCGGTGCGGAGCCGGCACCGCGGGTCGCCTACTTCTGCCTGGAATACGGCCTCGCCGAAGCCTTGCCGCTGTACTCGGGCGGGCTCGGCATCCTCGCCGGGGACACGCTCAAGACCGCCAGCGACCTGGGCCTGCCGATGATCGCGGTCGGACTGCTCTACCAGCAGGGCTACGCCCGGCAGATGCTCGATAGTGTGGGCGCGCAGCAGGAGTTCTATCCGGCGAACGTGCCCGGCGACCTGCCGATCTCGCCGGCCCTCGGTCCCGACGGCGAGTGGCTGTCGGTCACGCTGCGCCTGCCCGGACGGGACGCGATGCTGCGCGTCTGGCAGGCGCAGGTGGGACGCGTGCCGCTGCTGCTGCTCGACAGCAATCACCCGTTCAACAGTCCGGCGGATCGCGGCATCACCAACACGCTCTATCCCGCAGCGCCGGAGGCGCGCTTCCTGCAGGAGATCGCGCTGGGCATCGGCGGCTGGCGCGCGCTGGCGGCGCTGGGCCATCAACCCGAGGTCTGCCATCTCAACGAGGGACATGCCGCGCTCGCCACGCTGGAGCGGGCACGCCAGTTCATGCGCAGCACCGGCATCGGCTTCCGCGAAGCGCTGTGGGCGACACGCGCGGGCAACGTATTCACGACGCACACCTCCGTCGCCGCGGCGTTCGACGTCTTTCCGATCGAGCTGGCGCGCAAGTACGGCCGCGTCTATGCGCGCGACATCGGCATCGACGAGGACGAGCTGGCGCGCCTCGGGCAGCCACTGCAGGGCTCGCGCGACGAGCCCTTCAACATGACGTTCCTGGCGCTGCGCAGCTGCGGCGCGGTCAACGGCGTCAGCCGCATCCACGGCGAAGTCAGCCGCCGGCTGTTCGGTGGACTGTTCCCGCGCTGGCCTCGGCAGGAAGTGCCGGTCAGCCACATCACCAACGGCGTGCATGCGCCGAGCTGGGACTCGCCGGCCGCCGACCGCCTGTGGACCGAGACCTGCGGCAAGGGACGCTGGCGCGGCGATCTCAAGACGCTGGCCTGCGACATCCAGCGCGTGGACGATCACGCGTTGTGGCGGCTGATCGGCGACGAGCGGCTCGAGCTCGTCAATCAGGTCCGCTCGCGGCTCAAGCGCCAGCTCGGCCAGCGCGGACTCGACGCGGCGACGGTCGAGGCCGCTGCCCACGTGCTCGACCCGAATGTCCTCACGCTCGGCCTCGCGCGCCGCTTCACCGCCTACAAGCGCCCCAATCTGCTGCTGACCGATCCGGACCGCCTCGCCCGCCTGCTGACCCACGGCGAGAAACCCGTACAGATCGTCGTTGCCGGCAAGGCGCACCCGCAGGACGCCGAGGGCAAGCGCCTGATCCGCGCGTGGACCGAATTCGTCCAGCGTCCGGACGTGCGTGCGCGGGTGGTGTTCGTCGAGGACTACGACGTCAATCTCGCCCAGTGCATGGTCCAGGGCGTGGACGCCTGGATCAACACACCACGGCGTCCCTGGGAAGCCTGCGGCACGTCCGGGATGAAGGTGCTGGTCAACGGCGGCCTCAACATCTCGGTGCTCGATGGCTGGTGGGACGAAGCTTATAGCGCGGACGCCGGCTGGGCGATCCGCGCGGACCGCGACTCCGACGCCGCCACCGATCGTGCCGAGGCCGAACAGCTCTATACCTTGCTCGAACGCGAAGTCGTGCCCCTGTTCTACGACCGCGATGCCGAGGGACTGCCGCGTCAATGGCTGGCGCGCATCCGTGGCAGCCTGACGACGCTGGCCCCGCACTACTCCAGCAACCGGATGCTCGACGAGTATCTCGATGCACTCTACCGCCCCGCCGCTGCCGCGCATCGCCGTCGTTGCGCCGACGGCGCACGCCTCGCCGCCGAGCTGCTGCACTGGCAGCGCACGCTGACGACGGGCTGGTCGCAGATCCGTTTCGGCAAGCTCGACATCGACCCGATCGAAGGCGGCTGGTCGTTCCGCGTGCCGCTGTACCTCGGCGAGGTGCCGGCCGACGCCGTGGCCGTCCAGATCTATGCGGAACCGCGCGGCGCCGGCGACACCACGCATTGGACGATGCGGCGCCAGGCACCCATCGACGGCGCCCTGAACGCCTGGAACTACGAGACGACCATCACCAGCGCACGGCCGGCGACCGATTTCACGCCACGCGTCCTGCCCCACCACCCCGAGGCCATCGTGCCGCTGGAAGTCTCGCTGATCCGCTGGTGGCCCTGAGCGCGGGTTCGACGGAGCCCCCCGACGAGGGCGGCGCACTGCAGCGGACGGTCCTACGAAATTGTCCGCGGATCGCGTAATGTCTCGTCCGGCGGCCCGTCCGGACCGGTGGTCCGGCGGCATGGATGCATCCGGGCCCCGGGACCGACGATCAGAGGTTCAGATGAAGACCGCATCGCAGTTGCCACCGGCGCCTGCCGGCTCGATGGACGACAGCGCCCCCGAGCGCACGCGCATGCAGCGGCTGGGGCATCCGGCCGTGGACGCACTGCGCCGCACGGTGCACGCCGCCTTGGCCGACTTGATCGGCAATTTTTTACGCTTCCTGCCAGTCACGCTCACGCAGCGCGCCAAGGCCAGCAGTCTGCCGTCGGAACAGCGCGGCTGTGCCGAGCTGGCGCGTCTGACCGGCGGTACCGCCGCCGAACGCTGGCTGCAGGAGTTCACCACCCGCTTCGATGCCCATCTGATCGCCACGGTCGCCGCCGGCGACCGCCAGCCGCTCGAAGCCGATGCCAACGACGTCATCGTCCTGACCCAGCGCGAACTGCGCGCGCAGACCCAGTACGCCGCCCTGATCGCCGATCTCGACGTGCGGCTCGGCCAGATCCGCCGCACGACCCACTTCCCGGTCCGGGCCGGTGCGCTGGCGCCGGCCGCGCTGTGCCGCACGCTGCTCGATGCCGCCACGGCGCAGAAATGCAGCGGCGCGCCGCTGCGCATCCTGTTCGAGCAGTTCGACGAATCCGTACTGCCGCAACTGCCGCGCCTGTATCAGGTCGTGCTCGACGCCCTGGCCGATATCGAGGCGCGCGCCGCCGAGGCGTCGGCCCTGCTGGAACGCGAGAAGGCGCGCGCCGAGACCCTGCGCCAGCTGCAGCCCGGCGCTGCCGAGACGCCGGCGCCGGCACCGGCCGCGAAACCCGGCGCCCCGCCGCCGCCCCCGCAGATCGACAGCAAGACCGCGTCGATGCTCAAGGGCGTGGCCATGCAGCCGCCGCCGCCCGACAAGGACTACTCCGACGTGTCGCTGGCTCAGGATCTGCTGACCCTGCAGACCGACGCACCGCTGGCCGGCGTCGATATCAAGCCCGAACAGCGCTGGGTGCCGCTGCAGCGCATCTCGCTGGCCGGCAAATTCCTCAACGAGGCGATCGCCGACCCACTGGTGCCGAAGGACCAGGAGAAGCAGCACGAGGCGGTGCGCTTCCCGGTCATCAAGTCGGCGATCACCGACGCGACGCTGTTCACGGCGGTCACGCATCCGCTGCGCGCGCTGGTCAACGACCTGATGCTCAAGTCGGCGACATCGCGCATCACCGGCACCGCCGAAGCGCGGCGCATGGCCGAGGTGCTGCAGCAGGTGCTGGTGCAGTTCGACCTCGCGCCCGACTTCGTCCGCGAGGCGATGCTCACTGCGCAACCGATCCAGGAAGAACAGATCCAGTCGTTCTTCGAGTCGCAGAAGGAACAGACCGTGCAGCGCCGCGAAGCGGTCGTCGCCGAGGCCAAGCGCCTGGTCGTGCGCGAACTCGAACTGCGCACCTTCGGCCGTTCCGTGCCGGCGCCCGCCATCAAGTTCCTCAACACCTGCTGGGGACCGCTGCTGGTCAAGGGCCTGCTGCAGCACGGCGCCGACAGCGCGCACTGGCGCGCCGGCATCGACCGCATGGAGAGCATGCTCGACCAGCTCGAGATTTCCGACCAGCAGATGCCGCCGCCGGCGGAGTGGCAGGAAACCGCGGCGGCGATGGGCAAGGACCTGCGCGAAGGCGGCCTGTCCGAGGATCGGGTCAAGCGTGCGCTGGCGCTGCTCGATGCGGCCTGGCAGGCACCGAAGCAACAGTTCTCGCTCTGAATCGCGCCCCGGCGCGCCTTGAGCGATTTTTACCAGGGCGCCTTCACGAGACCTTCAAACCGTCGTAACGCGGCGTTCCTAGCATGCGCGCCCCGCCATGTCCGCGCCGCGTTGCCGATGAGACCGTCCCGCTGCACAGAATCCGCCCGCCATCGACCGTTTCGCCCGTATCCGGCTGGCCGCGGTGCGTTGCTGCTCGCCGTCGTCCTGAGCGCCTGCGGAACATCGTCCGAACCCGCCCGATCGACCGACGGCCCACGCAACGGGGCCGCGGTCTGTGAGCCGTATGTCGGCCCGACAGCGGCGTCCCTGCGACACTACGAGGGCATGATGCACGAGC
Source organism: Fontimonas sp. SYSU GA230001 (assembly GCF_040066175.1). NCBI lineage: Bacteria > Pseudomonadati > Pseudomonadota > Gammaproteobacteria > Nevskiales > Nevskiaceae > Fontimonas > Fontimonas sp. SYSU GA230001. The sequence continues at coordinate 86,732 of NZ_JBEAAM010000004.1, read as the reverse complement.
ACTCGGCCTACTCCGACGGTGATCCGCACTTCATTCCAGCCGACTACTACGACATTGGCCTGCAGAACGGCTACGACTACATGGCCGGCTCCGAGCACTCCGACAGCCTCGATGCCGGCAATTTTCTGGCACTGCACGCGAGCTGCGATCCCACGTCGTCCCGCTTCGATCCGACCGCGCTCGAGTACTGCTTCCTCAACCCGACCGGAGACAAGCTGCAGAAGTGGCTGGCCACGCAGGACCAGGCGCAGGCCGCCAGCAGCGACCGTTTCCTGGCGATCCGCGGCTTCGAGTGGACCTCCGACGTGTTTGGCCACATCAACGTCTATTTCTCGCAGAACTTCACCAATGCGAAGACCGACGGCGGCTACGCGCTCACCCTGGAGACCTTCTGGGACTGGTTCACGCGCGATCCGCAGGTGCCGGGCCTGGCCGGTGCGGCGTCTTCGCCGGTGCCCTTCGGCGGCGGCGGCGACGGCCTGGCGCACTTCAACCATCCGCACAACAAGTGCCTGACCGGCAACGACCCGACCGACCTGACGCGCGGCTTCTGCGACTGGAACGACTACGCCTACGTCGCCGACGCCGACCTGCGCATGTTCGGCATGGAGGTCTATAACGACGCCAACCGCGAGGACCGCTACCTGCCCTACTACGTCCGAGCACTCGACAAGGGCTGGCATCTCGCACCGGTCGGGTCCGAGGACGAGCATTTCGCCGAGTACGCCGTCGAACACCGCCCCAAGACCGTGACGCTGGCGCAGGGGCTGACCGAGGCCGACTTCCGCGAAGCCTGGCTCGCGCGCCGCACCTACGCGCTCTCGCCCGGCCAGCACCTGCGCGCCGACCTGGTCGTCGATCACCAGGCACCGATGGGCGCACGCCTGACCTGTCCGTCGTCCGCCGGCACGCTGCCCCTGAGCGTGCAAATGGCCGAGCGCGACGGCACCCCAGTGGCCGTCACCTACCGGCTGTTCGGCCCCGGCGGCGACGAACTGGCCACGCACAGCGGCACCCGGGCCGAGTTCGCGCTGCCGATCGTCGCGGGATCCGAGCGCTGGTACTTCGTCCGCGTGGATGCGCCCGAGGGCGGATCGCTGGCCTATCTCGCGCCGGTCTGGATCACAGGACAATAAGACATGGCTCCACCGATCTCACGCCGCGACTTCATCCGCGCCGCCGCCGGCGTCGCCACCTGGCCGTTGCTGCAGGGCTGCAGCAGCGACGGTGCCTCCGCAGGCGTGGCGGTCGATCCGCGCCGCCTGCCCGATCCGGGTCAGAGCGGCATCGACCACGTCGTCGTCGTGATGATGGAGAACCGCTCCTTCGACCACATGCTCGGCTGGGTCCCCGGCGCCGATGGCCGTCAGGACGGCTTCAGCTTCCCGGACAAGAACGGCGTGCCGCAGTTCACGCACCGCCTGAGTCCGGATTTTGCCGGCTGCGGACTCGAAGATCCGCACCACGGCTACGGCTCCGGCCGCGTGCATTACAACAATGGTGCGATGGACGGCTTCCTCCAGGAAACCGAACCCGGCGACCTGTTCCCGATCGGCTACTACAGCGCCGACGACCTGCCGTTCTACAAGGGCTGCGCCGCGCACTGGACGATCTGCGACCGCTACCACTCTGGCATCCTCGCCTCGACGCAGGCCAACCGTGTCTACATGCACTGTGGGCAGACCGACCGCCGCAGCAACGACGCGGATCCGGTCACCGGTCTGCCGAAAACCTGCTCGCTGCCGACCCTCTGGGACGCCGCCGCCGAAGCCGGCATCCGTGCCGGCTACTTCTTCGGCAACCTGCCGCTGACCGCGCTGTGGATGGACAAGTACCTGGCGATCTCCAAACCTTACGAACTGTTCGAGGCGGTCTGCGCGGCCGGACAGCTGCCCAACATCACCTACGTCGATCCGTTCTTCTACCAGGCTGGTTTCGATCCGCTGTGCAACGACGACCACCCGCACGCCGACGTGCGCAACGGCCAGGCCTTCCTCAACCGCATCTACGACGCGCTGCGCCGCGCCCCCACCTGGGAGCGCACGCTCCTGGTGATCAATTACGACGAATGGGGCGGCTTCTACGACCACGTGCCGCCGCCTGTCATGCCGGTCTCGGAGCGCGAAGCGACGAACGTGAACAACGATGGCCGTCTGGGCTTCCGCGTGCCCTGCGTGCTGATCGGGCCGCGCGTGCGCCGCGGCCACGTCGAGCACACGCTGTTCGAGCCGAACTCGATCCTCAAGTTCATGGAATGGCGCTGGAACCTGCGCCCGCTCGGCGTGCGCTCGGCGACGACGAACAATCTCGCCCTGGCGCTGGATTTCGACCAGCCAGCGAACCCCGACGCTCCGGCTTTCGACGTGCCGGCGGGGCCGTTCGGCGATCCGTTCTGTGAGCAGTCGCTGCCCGGACTGCCCGGCATCAGCGCGAGCATGGCGGAACACGTCGCCGAGGTCGAAAGCCTGCGCGCGAAGGCGCGACTGGCCGGTTTCCCGGTATGAGCGCGCCCTGTCGGCGGACAGTGACGCTGGCGACGCTGGCGCTCCTGCGTTGTGCCAGAGGCGATCCCGCTCCCGTGGGGCCGAACGACCTCATTCGGCACGGCGCTCAGCACCGGTGGCTCAGACTGCCCGCTCGCATCCTCGGCGGCGGCGCATCGCGGGACGCGTCGAGACCGGGCGCCACTCGATCAGCGATCCGGCCATGGGGACTTGAGATGAAACCACCGTCGATCCGGCGAGCCGCCGCTCCGTCGATGCTCCTGGCGATCCTGGTGCTGGTGGCCTGCGCGGGTTCCGATCCGGTCGCCGCACCCGGTGCGCCGGACGGCGAAGACACGCCGCCGCCGGCGTCGTTCGTCGCCGTGCCCTTCGTGTCGGCACACCGCGGTGGTGCTGCCTACGCGCCGGAGAACACGATGCTCGCCTACCGCAATGCGGCGCGCCTGGGCGTGGACGACTTCGAGACCGACATGTTGCTGACCGCCGACGGCGTCGCCGTGCTGATCCACGACGACACGCTGGACCGCACCACCGACTGCAGCGGCAACGTCGCCGACAAGACCTACGCGGAGATCCTCGGCTGCGACGCCGCGTATTGGTGGTCGCCGGGCCAGGCCACGACTTCGCCGGACGCGGCACGCGCGCATCCACTGCGCGGCCGCGGCGTGACCGTGCCGACCGCCGCCGAGCTGTTCGCCTTCGCTGCAGGCTTTCAGGGCGCCTATGCGCCGACGGTGACCATCGAGATCAAGATCGCGCCGGCCGATCCGCTCGGCGCGACGGCCGCCGCGGCGCTGGTCGAACTGATCCACGCCAGCGGCATCGCCGACCGCATCATCGTGCAGTCCTTCAACCCGCTGGCGATCGACAGCGTCAAACGGCTCGATGCCTCGATCAAGACCCTCTACCTGACGCCCAGCGGCGCCTACCTGAGTCTCGCCTATGCCATCGCGGGCGGCCATGACTACGTGGCACCCTCGTTCGACTCGCCGGACCTGGACGCGGCGTTCGTCACTGCGGCCCACGCGGCCGGCAAACTTGTCGAACCCTGGACCGCCGACCGTGAAGCCGATATCCGCACGCTGATCGAACTCGGCGTCGATGGCATCATCACCAACTACCCCGGCTGCCTGCTGGCCATGCAGGAGCGCCTGCACACCGCCCGGCTCGCGCCCGCCGAAGCCGGTGCCGTCGAACTCGAACCATGCCGCTGAAAATGCGAAGCCCCGCACGAGGGCGGGGCTTGCGTTGAGACGGACCGCGCAGATCAGGCCGCTGTGCTCTTCGGCGCCTTGACCTCGGCGTTCTCGTAAACGACGAAGGGCTTGACCTCGCCGCGCACGACGGCGTCGTCCACCACGACCTTGCTGACGTTCTGCATCGACGGCAGGTCGTACATCACGTCCAGCAGGATGTTTTCGAGAATCGTGCGCAGGCCGCGCGCGCCGGTCTTGCGTTCCTTGGCACGCTTGGCGATCGCCTGCAGGGCCTCCTCGCGGAACTCGAGCTGCACGCCCTCCATGCTGAACAGCTTGGCGTACTGCTTGACCAGGGCGTTCTTCGGCTCCCGCAGAATCGCCATCAGCGCGGTCTCGTCGAGCTCCTCGAGCACGGCGCAGACCGGCAGGCGGCCGATGAATTCCGGAATCATGCCGAAGCGGATCAGGTCGTCCGGCTCGACGCGCGCCAGCAGCTCGGTGACGCGCTTGCTGTCCTTCTCCGACTTCACCTGCGCAGAGAAACCGATGCCGGTGCGTTCGGTGCGGCTCTGGATGACCTTGTCGAGACCGGCGAAAGCGCCGCCGCAGATGAACAGGATGCCGGCGGTGTTGACCTGCAGGAACTCCTGCTGCGGATGCTTGCGTCCGCCCTGCGGCGGCACGCTGGCGATCGTGCCTTCGATCAGCTTGAGCAGCGCCTGCTGCACGCCCTCGCCGGACACGTCGCGCGTGATGCTCGGGTTCTCGGACTTGCGCGAGATCTTGTCGATCTCGTCGATATAGACGATGCCGCGCTGCGCCTTCTCGATGTCGTAATCACACTTCTGCAGCAGACGCGCGATGATGTTCTCGACGTCCTCGCCGACGTAACCGGCTTCGGTCAGCGTCGTCGCATCGGCGATCGCGAACGGCACGTCGAGCAGGCGCGCCAGCGTTTCCGCGAGCAGCGTCTTGCCCGAGCCGGTCGGACCGATCAGCAGGATGTTCGACTTGGCGATCTCGACGCCGTCGGCCGTGCCCTTGAGCGACAGGCGCTTGTAATGGTTGTACACCGCGACCGACAGGATCTTCTTGGCCTGGTCCTGGCCGATCACGTACTCGTCGAGGACCGCGCGGATCTCGTGCGGCTTGGGCAGGCCCTTGGTCTGCGGCTTGGCATGCACCTCCTCGCGGATGATGTCGTTGCACAGATCGACGCATTCATCGCAGATGTACACCGAAGGACCCGCAATGAGCTTGCGAACCTCGTGCTCGCTCTTGCCGCAGAACGAGCAGTACAGCACGCGTCCGCCATGTGATCCGCTCCGGGTCTCGCTCGTCATCGTCTTACCTTACTCACCTCGGTGGAGCCGTCCGCGGCGATGGCTCGCCCGGCCGTCTCTGTATAGCACAGTGCCATTTTCCTGCAAAACGGGCGTCGAAACCGTGCCCGAATGCACCATTCATGCAGCCAAAACGACCCGCTGGACCAGAATCTGGTCGATCAGGCCGTATTCCTTGGCCTGTTCGGCGTTCATGAAGAAATCACGCTCGACGTCGCGGGCGATCTTGTCCAGCGGCTGACCGGTGTGCTCGGCCATCATCTGGTTGAGACGCTCGCGCAGATAGAGGATCTCGCGCGCCTGGATCTCGATGTCGCTGGCCTGGCCCTGCGCGCCGCCGGACGGCTGATGGATCATCACGCGCGCATTGGGCAGCGCATAACGCTTGCCCTTCGCGCCGGCCGACAGCAGGAACGCCCCCATGCTCGCCGCCTGGCCGATGCACATCGTGCTGACATCCGGCTTGATGAAGCGCATCGTGTCGTAGATCGACAGGCCCGAGGTGATCACGCCACCGGGCGAGTTGATGTACAGGTGGATGTCCTTGTCCGGATTCTCCGACTCCAGGAACAGCAGCTGCGCGACCACCAGGTTCGCCATGTAGTCGTCGATCGGCCCGACGATGAACACGACGCGCTCCTTGAGCAGTCGCGAGTAGATGTCGAACGCGCGCTCGCCGCGGGCGGTCTGTTCGACGACCATCGGAACGAGGTGCTGCGCGCGGGTCAGGATGTCGGTCATGGCTCGGTGTGTCATGAGTGGAGGGGCGGAGTCCGGCAGCGGCGTACCGGACTGCGGGCTTTCTCTACGCCTTGGCGGCGGCCTGCGGATTCAGCAGCTCGTCCAGCGTCATGGACTTGTCGCTGACCGTGCCGCCGGCGACCAGTGCATCGACGACCTGGTCCTCGAGCACCATCGCGCCCAGCCCCTGCATCAGGTCGGGACGCGCGCGGTAGAACGCCTTGACCTGATCCGGCTGCTCGTAATCGGCGGCCATGTTGTCGAGCGCCTTGTCCAGGCGCGCCGGATCGAGCTTGATCTGCCGCGACTTGATGACCTCGCCGATCAGCAGTCCCAGGCTCACGCGGCGGCGCGCCTGCGGCTCGAACACGGCGTCGGGCAACATCTCCTTGAGCCGGTCCGCATCGAGCTTGGCGACGTTCATGCGCGCCGCGGCTTCCTGGCGCATGCGCGGGATTTCCTGCTGGATCAGCGCGTCCGGCACTTCGATCGGATTGGCCGCCAGCAGCTGGTCCAGCGCCTGCGCCTTGAGCCGGTTCTGCACGCCCTTGTCACGCTCCTTCTCCAGCGCCGCCTTGCACTTGGCGCGCAGTGCCGCGACGCCGCCACCGTCCTCGACGCCGTGCGACTTGAGAAACTCCGCGTCGATCTCCGGCAGTTTGGCTTCCTCGACCGACTTGAGGTTCACCTCGAACTGCGCGGTCCGGCCGCGCAGGTTCTCGGCACGGTAGTCCGCGGGGAAGCGCACGTCCACGATGAACTGTTCGCCGGCGCGGTGACCGACGACGCCATTCTCCAGGTCCGGCAGGAACTGGCTGGCGCCGATCTCGAAGCTGACGTCCTTGCCCTCGCCGCCGGCGAAGGCCTCGCCGTCGAGCTTGCCGAGGAAGTCGATCTTGACGCGGTCGCCGGCTGCCGCCGCACGTTCGACCACGGCGAATTCGCGGCGCGCCTTGCGCAGGTTCTCGACGAGCTTGTCGATGTCCGCCTCGGACACCTCGACCACCGGCTTCTCGATCTTCAGCGCCTCGAGCGCCTGCAGCTTGATCTCGGGATAGACCTCGAAGTGCGCGACGTACTCGAGCGCCTCGCCGGTCTTTTCCGCGGTGATGTCGATCTTCGGCTGGCCGGCCGGATTCACGCCGGCCTGGCTGATCGCTTCCGGGTAGGTCTGCTGGACGATGTCGGAGATCGCGTCGATACGCGCGGCCTCGCCGAACTGCTGCTCGACCACCTTGCGCGGCGCCTTGCCCGGACGGAACCCCGGCAGCTTGGCGCGGCTGGCATAGCGCTTGAGGCGTTCATCGACGGCCTTGGCGACACGCTCGGCGGGCACGCGGACACGCATCTGCCGGTGCAGTCCGCCCGGCGATTCGACATGAACTTCCATTTCTAACACTCTGACCGTAATAGAGATTTATATGAGGATTATGGCGCCGCAGCTGGTGCGAAAGGAGAGACTCGAACTCTCACGCCTTGCGGCGCTGGAACCTAAATCCAGTGCGTCTACCAATTCCGCCACTTTCGCGGGTCGCGCAGTATAGCAGCGCCCATCGCCCGACTCGGCACCGATCGGCTACCCTTGCGCGCCATGCCTCCGGACCCGACCGCTCGCCGCCATACGCGGTGGCCCTATGCCGCGCTCGTGCTGCTGCTGGCCACGGCGATCGCGGCTGCGCTGCTGTCCGGTCCGGTGACGATCAGCCTGCCCAAACTGGCGTCGCTGGCCGGCTGGCCGGCCGATCCGCCACTGGACGGCTTCGAGCGCATCGCGCTGCTGCAGATCCGTCTGCCACGCGTGCTGCTGGCGCTGCTCCTCGGCGCGGCACTGGCCGTCGCCGGCGCCGGCATGCAGGGCATCGTCCGCAATCCGCTGGCCGATCCGGGCCTCCTCGGCGTCTCGGCGGGCGCCGCGCTCGCCGCTGCCGCCTTCATCGTGCTCGGACTCGGCCCCGGGCTGCCACCGGCCCTGACCCTGCCGGCGGTCAGCTTCGCCGGCGGCGCCGTCGCCGCGTGGGCGGTGCTGCGCCTGAGTCTGGTCGATGGCCGCACCCGCGTGGCCACGCTGCTGCTGACCGGCCTGGCGCTCAACGCCGTCGCCACCGCCGGCATCGCTTTGCTGTCGTATGTCGCCGACGATTACGCCCTGCGCGCGGTCACGCTGTGGATGTTCGGCTCGCTGAGCCGCGCCGGCCTCGCCGAGTTGAGCATCGGCGCGCCGCTGCTGCTGCTGGCGCTGGTGGCGATCGCGCTGCACGCCCGGTCGCTGAATGCCCTGCTGCTGGGCGAGGCCGAGGCGCAGCACCTCGGCGTCGATGTCGAGTCACTGAAACGGCGCATGATCGCTCTGGTCGTGCTCGCCGTGGCGACATCGGTCGCGCTCGCCGGCAGCATCGCCTTCGTCGGCCTGATCGTGCCGCACCTCGTGCGGCTGTGGACCGGTCCCGACCATCGCCGGCTGCTGCCGGCCTGCATGCTGCTCGGCGCGCTGCTGCTGCTGCTCGCCGACACCGCCGCACGCACGCTGTTCGCGCCGGCGGAGCTGCCGATCGGGGTGCTGACGGCGCTGATCGGCGGACCGCTCTTCATCGGACTGCTGCTGCGCCACGGCGACCGCGCGGAGATGGCATGAGCCTGAAGGCCTGCGGACTGAGCCATGCCGCCGGCGGCCGCGCACTGCTGCGCGACGTGTCGCTGCACGTGCACAGCGGCGAGGTGCATGCCGTGCTCGGCCCCAACGGCGCGGGCAAATCGACGCTGCTCCGGCTGCTGTCGGGCGAGCTGCGCGCGCAGGCCGGGACGGTCGAATGCGCCGGCCGGGCGCTGCACGCGTGGAGCCCGCGCGAACTGGCGCGCCTGCGCGCGGTGCTGCCGCAACGGGACCAGCTCGGCTTCGGCTTCACCGCAGCCGAGGTCGTGCACCTGGGCCGCCTGCCCTGCCCCGACCTGCCGCCGGAACAGGAGCGCGCGATCATCGACGCCGCGCTGGAGCGCACCGGCGCCGGTCACCTGCGTGAGCGCCGCTACACGAGCCTGTCCGGAGGCGAGCGCGCCCGCGTGCAGCTCGCACGGGTGCTGGCGCAGATCTGGAACCCGGTGGACCTCGGCCCCCGCACGCTGCTGCTCGACGAACCCACCGCGAGCCTCGATCTCGCGCACCAGCACCGCTGCCTGCGGATCGCGCGCGAATTCGCCGCCCAGGGCGTTGCCGTGGTCGTCGTCCTGCACGACCCGAACCTGGCCATGAGCTATGCCGACACGGCCACCCTGCTGTGCTGCGGCGAGACGATCGCGCAGGGCACGCCGCAGGCCGTACTGAGCCCGGAGCGTCTGTCACGGATCTACGGCGTCGAGGTCGAACTGCTGCGCGCCACTGGCGCGAGCCGGCCGTACATCGCCGTCAGGCCCTGAGCACGCGCACCAGCACCCCCCACAGGCGAAGCACCGCCAGGACCAGCGCACCGGCCAGCACGCCGAGCAGCGCGTTGACCAGCACCGACACGAGGCCGGCCGCACCCGGCACCGCGGCCAACGTCGCGGCGGCGTGTTCGACCGCGGGGTGCAGCGCCGGAATCCCGTGCGCGAGGATGCCGCCACCGACCAGGAACATCGCCAGCATGCCTGCCACCGACAGCAGCTTCATCAGCGAAGGCGCCAGACGCAGCAGCCCGGCACCGAGGCGCCGCGGCAACGTGCCCTTGCGCCGGCTCAGGTAAAGGCCCAGATCGTCGAGCTTGACGATGCCGGCGACCAGTCCGTACACCCCCACCGTCATCGCGATCGCGACGGCCGACAGCACGGCGACCTGGCGGCCGAACGCGGCGTCCGCGACGGTCCCGAGCGAGATCACGACGATCTCCGCGGACAGCACGAAATCGGTCCGCACCGCGCCCCGGATCTTGTCCCGTTCGTGCGCGACCCGGTCGATGGCCGGATCGGCGATCGCCCTGAGCCGCTCGGCACGCAGGTCGCCACCGCTGTCGGCGCCGTGCAGGAAACGGTGCGCGAGTTTCTCGAAGCCCTCGTAGCAGAGGAACGCACCACCGATCATCAGCAGCGGCACGATCGCCCACGGCGCCAGCACGCTGATCGCCAGCGCCGCCGGCACCAGGATCAGCTTGTTGACGAACGATCCCTTCGCGACCGCCCAGACCACCGGCAGCTCGCGGTCGGCGCTGACGCCGGCAACCTGCTGCGCGTTCAGCGCCAGATCGTCGCCGAGCACGCCGGCGGTCTTCTTGGCGGCGACCTTGGTCATGACCCCGACGTCGTCGAGGATCGTCGCGATGTCGTCGATCAATGCGAACAAGCTGCTGCCTGCCATCACACCCATCCCGGAAGATTGCGCGGCAGTGAACCCACGGCGGCCGCCGCAGCCCGCCGCGGGCGCAGCATAGCGGCGAATCGTCCCGCCGAGAGGATCTGCGGTCGGAAACGGGCCCGGGCCGTGTAAAATCGCACGATGAGCGTCCATCAAGCCCATTCGCCCTGGCGTTTTGCCGTCGCCCCGATGCTGGACTGGACGGACCGTCACTGCCGGTTCTTCCTGCGCCAGATGTCGCGTCACGCGCGCCTGTACACCGAGATGGTGTGTACGCAGGCGCTGATCTACGGCCCGCGTCGCCGGCTGCTGCGCCACGACCCGTGCGAACAGCCGGTCGCACTGCAGCTCGGCGGCTCGGAGATCGACGAACTGGTGCAGTGCGCCGAGTTCGCCGAGCAGTGGCGTTACGACGAGGTGAACCTCAATTGCGGCTGTCCCTCCGACAAGGTGCAGGAAGGCCGCTTCGGCGCCTGCCTGATGAACGAACCGCGGCATGTCGCCGACTCGGTACGCGCGATGCGCCAGGCGACCTCGCTGCCGGTGACCGTGAAGCACCGCATCGGCGTCGATGAATCCGAGGACTACGCGTTCATGCGCCACTTCGTCGAGACCGTCGCGGCCGCCGGTTGCGAGGTGTTCATCGTCCATGCCCGCAAGGCCTGGCTCAAGGGTCTGTCGCCCAAGGAGAACCGCGAGATTCCGCCGCTGCAATACGAGCAGGTGTACCGGCTCAAGCAGGAGTTCCCGCGACTGACCATCGTCATCAACGGCGGGATCAAGACCCTGGCGGACTGCGACGCGCATCTGCGCCATGTCGATGGCGTGATGCTCGGCCGCGAGATCTACGATCATCCGTATTTCCTCGCCGACGTCGATCGGCATCTGTTCGCCGACGCCCGCCCCGCGCCGTCACGCCACGAAGTGGTCGAGTTGCTCAAGCCCTACGTCGCGCGTGAACTCGACAGCGGCACACCGCTGGGCCACATCACGCGCCACATCCTCGGCCTGTACCGCGGCCTGCCCGGCGCTCGCGGCTTCCGCAGGACGCTCTCCGAGGGCGTGCACCACGGCGCCGGCGATCTCGAACTGCTCGACCATGCCCTGGCCGAAGTCGATTCCGTTCCCAACCCTGCCATTGCTGCCTGATCCAATGAAACTCGATTCGATCAAGACACTCCTGACCTCGCTGATCCTGAGCCTGATGATGACCACCGCCAATGCCGCTGCACCCGTCCGTGTCCTGATGGAAACGTCGATGGGCAACATCACGCTCGAACTCGACGCCGACAAGGCACCGAAGTCGGTGGCCAACTTCGTGCAGTACGTCAACGACAAGCACTACGACGGCCTGGTGTTCCACCGCGTGATCAAGAACTTCATGATCCAGGGCGGTGGTTACGACGAGACCTACGCGCAGCGCAAGACACGCGCGCCGATCGACAACGAGGCCAAGAATGGCCTCAAGAACACGCGCGGCACCATCGCGATGGCGCGGACGGCGGTGCCGAACTCGGCCACGTCGCAGTTCTTCATCAACCACGCCGACAACGCGTTCCTCGATTACCCGGGCCAGGATGGCTGGGGCTACGCGGTGTTCGGCAAGGTCGTCGAAGGCATGGACGTCGTGGACAAGATCGCGGCGATGCCGACCGGCAACATCCCGCCGTTCGGCCGCGACGTGCCGATGACGCCGGTGGTGATCAAGCGCGTCAGCGTCGTCGAGGCGTCCACCAAGGTCAAATGACGGAGCGGGGCGCATGAAGGCGCTCTTCCTCTCCGATCTGCATCTGCCCGCCGAGCCCTCGCCGCTGCGCGAGGGCTTTCTGCGTTTTCTGGCCGGCCCTGCGCGTGCCGCACGGTCGGTGTGGCTGCTCGGCGACATCTTCGAGTACTGGATCGGCGACGATGTCGGCCTGCAGGTCTATGCGCCCGAAGTCGCCGCCCTGCGCGATCTGACCGCGCACGGCGTCGCCGTGCACTTCATGCATGGCAACCGCGATTTCCTCGTCGGACGGCGTTTCGCGCACGCGGCCGACGTGACGCTGGCCCAAGACCCGGTCGTCGTCGAACTCGATGGACGGGCGGCGCTGCTGTCGCATGGCGACCTGTGGTGCACCGACGATCACGCCTACCAGCGCTGGCGGCGTTTTTCGCGGAACCGCGCCGCGCAGGCGCTCTTCGTGCGCTTGCCCCGGCGGCTGCGCGAACGTGTCGCCGGCGGCGTGCGCAGTCGCAGTGACAGCGAGAAACGCAACAAGCCGGAGGCGATCATGGACGTGAACCCGGCTGCGATCGAACGGGCGTTGCGGCGCAGCGGCACACGCCTGCTGATCCATGGTCACACGCATCGTCCGGACGACCATGCGCTGCACATCGACGGACAGCCCGCCCAGCGCATCGTCCTCGCCGACTGGCGCCCGCAGCGCATGGAGTACCTCGAGGCGGACCGTGGCGCGCTGCGCCGGATCGTGCTCTAGACCAGCTCCGCGTCGCTGAAGCCGGCATCGAGCCGCGCCGGCCGGTTGAACGGCGGATGCAGGCGCACGCCGTGTTCCTGCAGCAGCCTGCGAAAGGTCGGCTCCGGCTCCAGCCCGCGCTGCGCGCACAAGTGACGGAACCAGTGCGTGCCGATGGCGACGTGGCGCACTTCCTCGCGCAGGATCACTTCGAGCACGGCGATACTGTCGGTGTCGCCGACGTCGCGCAGGCGCCGGATGATCGAAGGGGTCACGTCGAGTCCGCGGGCCTCCAGCACGCGCGGTACCAGTGCCATGCGCAGCAGCGGATCGTGCGCAGTCTTCTCCGCCGCCTCCCACAACCCGTTGTGCGCGGGAAAGTCGCCGTACGCGCGGCCCATGCGGCGCAGCCGGTGCTGCAGCATCTCGAAGTGGCGCGCCTCGTCCTCGGCCACGCTGATCCAGTCGGCATGGAAGGCCGGCGGCAGTCCATCGAAACGGCAGACGGCATCCAGCGCGAGGTTGATGGCGTTGAACTCGATGTGTGCGACCGCATGCAGCAGCGCACAGCGCCCCTCGACCGTGCCGAGTCCGCGGCGCGGCACTTCGCGCGGGCCCACCAGCACCGGCCGCTGCGGCCGGCCGGGCACCTGCGTCCAGTCGAAACCGGATGCCGCGAGATCGCCGCTCGCGCCCGTCAGCGCGTGGACGAGCGTGCACTTGCGCTCTGGATCGCGCTCGATCAGCGCATCGAAAGCCCGCGCGCGCAGGTTCACGTCAGGCCGCGCGCGAGATCCGCCTTGATGTCCGCGACATCCTCCAGGCCCACGGCGACGCGCACCAGACCCTCGCCGATGCCGGCCGCGGCGCGTGCTTCGGGCGTGATGCGTCCATGCGTCGTCGTCGCCGGATGGGTGATGGTCGTGCGCGTGTCGCCGAGGTTGGCGGTGATCGAAACCATGCGCGTGCTGTCGATCAGCTTCCACGCTGCCGCGCGACCGCCACTCAGTTCGAAGCTGACGATGCCGCCGAACCCGCTCTGTTGGCGTTGCGCGAGCACGTGCTGCGGGTGGCTGGCCAGACCGGGGTAATGGACCCGCTCGACCGCCGGCTGCTCGTCGAGCCACTCGGCGAGCGCCTGTGCGTTTGCGCAATGCGCATTCATGCGCACCGAGAGGGTTTCCAGTCCCTTGAGGAACACCCAGGCATTGAATGGACTCATGCATGGACCGGCCGTGCGCATGAAGCCGAACACGTCCTTGCCGACGCGCTCGGCATCACCGACGATCGCGCCGCCGACGCAGCGGCCCTGTCCGTCGATGTACTTGGTCGCCGAGTGGATCACGAAGTCGGCGCCCAAGCGCAGCGGCTGCTGCAGCACCGGCGTCAGGAAACAGTTATCGACACACAGCCACACGCCGCGGCGTCGGGCGATCCCGGCCAGCGCGGCGATGTCGGCCAGTTCGCACAGCGGATTGGATGGCGTCTCGACGAACAGCAGCCGCGTGTTCGGCCGGATCGCCGCCTCCCAGGCGGCCAGATCGGCCATCGGCACGTAGCTGGTGGCGACGCCGAACCGTGCGATGACGTTGTTGAACAGGTTGATCGTCGAGCCGAACAAGCCGTTGGACGCGACGATGTGATCGCCCTGCTTGAGCAGCGCCAGGCACAGGCTCAGCACCGCGGCCATGCCGCTGGCGGTCGCCACGCAGCTCTGCCCGCCCTCCAGCGCGGCGAGACGGCGTTCGAATGCCTCGACGGTGGGATTGGTGAAGCGGGAGTAGATGTAGCCTGGCGCCTCGCCCTTGAACACGGCCTCGGCCTCGGCCGCACTGGAAAACACGTAGCTCGACGTCAGTGACACCGACGCCGAATGCTCGCGGTTCTCGGTGCGCGGCTCGGCGGCGCGCACGCCGAGGGTCGAGTAACCCCAGTCGGGATCGAAAAACTCGTTCATCGGTTTAGTTTCCGGCTTCCGGCTTCCGGTTTCCAGTTGTTCTCGGTCCGGAAACTGCCGACCGGAAACCGCCGTCAGGCATTCGGCAGTTCGATCATGGTCTGCGCACGCTGGCGCGCGGCCTTGGCCGAATCCGAACGGAACAGCTCGAGCTGACTCAGGTACTCGGCGGTAACGTCCTGCGTGATGTACTCGCCGGTGAACACCGAGCAGTCGAAGCGCGTGATCGCCGGGTTGCCGGCGCGCACCGCCTCGATCAGGTCCTCGAGATCCTGGTAGATCAGCCGGTCGGCGCCGAGCAGCGTGGTCAGCTCCTCGACACTGCGTCCGTGCGCGACCAGCTCGGAGCTGGTCGGCATGTCGATGCCATAGACGTTCGGATAGCGCACCGGCGGCGCCGCGGAGGCGAAATACACCTTGTTTGCGCCGGCATCGCGCGCCATCTGGATGATCTCCTTCGAGGTCGTGCCGCGCACGATCGAGTCGTCCACCAGCAGCACGTTCTTGCCGCGGAATTCGATATCGACCGGATTGAGCTTCTGGCGCACCGACTTCTTGCGCTGCGCCTGGCCGGGCATGATGAAGGTGCGGCCGATGTAGCGGTTCTTGATGAAGCCCTCGCGGTAGTTCACGCCCAGACGGGCCGCCAGCTCGGCGCCGGCGACACGCGAGGTGTCCGGAATCGGGATCACGACGTCGATGTCGTGGTCGGGCCACTCGCGCAGGATTTTCTCCGCGAGTTTCACGCCCATGCGCAGGCGCGCCTTGTACACATAGATGTCGTCCATCACCGAGTCCGGCCGCGCCAGATAGACGTGCTCGAAGATGCACGGCGAATAGATCGGATTGGCCGCGCACTGCCGCTTGTGCAGCTTGCCATCCAGCGTGATCAGCACCGCCTCGCCCGGCGCGATGTCGCCGATCATCTCGTAGCCCAGCGCCGCCAGCGCGACCGATTCCGAGGCGATCATGTAGTCCATGCCGCGTGGCGTCTCGCGCTGCCCGTACACCGCCGGACGGATGCCGAAGGGATCGCGAAAGCCGACGATGCCGTAACCGGTGATCATCGCCACGCAGGCATAGGCACCGCGGCAGCGCTGGTGCACCCCCGACACGGCCGCGAACACGTCCTCCGGGGTCAGGCGCAGCACACCGCGCTGCAGCAGCTCGTGTGCGAAGACGTTGAGCAGGACTTCCGAGTCCGACTCCGTGTTGAGATGCCGGCGGTCCTGCAGGAACAGCTCCTGCTTGAGCTCCTCGGCATTGGTCAGATTGCCGTTGTGGGACAACGAGATGCCGAACGGCGTGTTGGTGTAGAACGGCTGCGCCTCGGCCGACGTCGAACAGCCCGCGGTCGGATAGCGCACATGGGCCACACCCATGCGGCCGCGCAGCTTGACCATCTGGTCGTCGGCGTTGAACACGTCCCGCACCAGCCCGTTCTCCTTGCGCAGGTACAGGCGATGTCCTTCATTGGTGATGATCCCCGCGGCATCCTGTCCGCGGTGCTGGAGCATGGTCAGCGCGTCGAACAGTTCCGAGTTGACCGCGCTGCCCTGGGAGACGATGCCGGAGATTCCGCACATGGTTACTGGCTCGATGAGGAACTGGACGGAAGCGCCGGCTTGAGCAGGTCCAGCCAGCGCGCCGGGATGAGCGTCTCGGCGCCGCGCGCCAGCGGCGTGAAGCGGTCGATCAGCAGCGACTGCCGCCACCACAGGTTTTCGCCGGCACCCATGCGACCCGCGACGAGCACGAACAGGCTGACGGCAACGACCGCGCGCACGACACCGAGGCCGCCGCCCATCGTGCGGTCGGCGGGCGAGAAGCGGCTGTCGCGCACGGCGACGACGATGAAATGCGTGATCACCGCACCGGCGAACAGCGCCAGCAGGAACACGATCGCGCTGGCGGCCGCCTCGCGCAGCGCCGGGTCACCGAGGTGCGGTTCGAGCCGCACGCCGACCATGCTGCTGAACAGCCACGCGGCGACGAAGGCCGCGATCCAGGTCGCCAGACTCAACACCTCGCGGGTGAATCCGCGCCAGACGCCGACCAGCACGGAAACGATGAAGACGGACAGGATGCAGTAGTCGATCCAAGTCATGCGCGGGCAATACGTGCGGCAGCGCGGCATCTTATCACTTCACGGCACTACCCCGCCGCGTATGCGCACGGTGACCCTAGGGGTTGATCAGGCGCGCCTCGGGATAGCCGGCCGCGACGATGCGCGCATGCGCCTCCTGGCCGGCGGATTGCGACGCGTAAGGCCCGCAGCGCACGCGATACAGCACACCTCGCGGCGTATCGATCGGCGCGATGACCACGGTCTGACCGAGTGCGCGCATGCGCGACTCGACGAGGCGCGCGTTGGCGATGTCCGAGTAGGAACCGATCTGGACCCACCACGGACTTCCGGCGCCGGCACGCTCGGCAGGTGGCGTCGGTGCGGGCACCTGCGCAGCGAGCGCCGGACTCGCGGCAGGGGTGGGCGCCGGCCTGGGCGTCGCGGTGGGTGCCGGGCTTGCCGGCACGGGATCGGGCCGGTCGCCGGCCACGATCTCCGGCGGCGCATCGGGATCTCCGCCGTGCTCGGCACTGCGTTCGACCGGCGGCGGCGTGGCGATCGGCGCCGGCACCGGCGTGTCGCTCGGCGCGGTGCGTCTGCCGACGGGCGTCGGTTCCGGTTCCCGCAATTCGATGGTCACGACCTGCTGACCGTCTTGTGGGGCGCTCCTCAGCTGGGGCTCGGGCAGTACCGACGCGATCGCGAACGCGACCAGCACCAGCAGCGCGGCGCCGATCAGGCGGCGTTTGAGGGCTTCATCCATCGAGTTCGGCGGCCGCTGCGGCGACGGTGAGGAACGAACCGGTCACGACGATGCGCCCCCGCGGCCCGGCCAGCGCGCGAGCCGCGGACAGCGCATCGCGCATATTGTCGCAGCATCGGACGCCCGCGTCAGTGCCGATCCGGCGCGCCAGCTCGGTTGCCGCAAGGCCCCGTTCGCCAGGCGTGTCCACCAGCACCCAGTGATCGACGCGCGGCGCCAGCACCCGCGCGACTGCGGCATGCGGCTTGTCGGCGAGCATGCCCAGGACCAGGACCCGCGGCGTGCCACGCTCCAGAGTATCCAGATGCGCACCCAGCACCTCGGCGGCCTCGCGGTTGTGCGCGACATCGAGCAGGTAGCGACCGCGCTGCTCGCAGCGCCCCGCCACGCGCAACGCCGGCAGTGCGCGCCGGATCGCCGCCTCCTCCACCGGCAGCGATGGCGCCAGAGCCTCGATGCAGGCCAGCACGCCGCTGGCGTTCTGCACCTGGACCGCACCCGGCAGTCCCGGCGATGGCAGGCCACCCAGGCGCCAGGCGCGGCCATGCCAGTCGAAGCCACCGGCCGTCGCGTCGTGGCCGAAGTCGCGGCCGGCCACGCGCAGATCGGCGCCGAGCGCGCACGCCGTGTCGATGAGACTGCGCGGCGGATCGGGCTCGGCCACCACCGCCGGCCGGCCGGGACGGAAGATGCCGGCCTTCTCGCGCGCGATGGACTCACGGTCCGGGCCCAGCCAGTCGAGATGGTCGAGTCCGATGCTGGTGACCAGCGCGGCATCGGCATCGACGATGTTCACCGCGTCGAGACGACCGCCGAGGCCGACCTCGAGCACGCGGGCCTCGACCGCCGACTCGCGGAACAGCCACAGCGCCGCCAGGGTCCCGAACTCGAAGTAGGTCAGCGGCGTGCTGCCGCGCGCGGCTTCCACCGCCGCGAACGCGCCGCACAGCTCCGCGTCGTCGGCACAGCGATCATCGACGCGCACCCGTTCGTTGTAGCGCCGCAGGTGCGGCGAGGTGTACAGGCCGACGCGATAACCCGCCTCACGGTAGATCAGCGCCGCGAGGTGGGCGCTGGACCCCTTGCCGTTGGTGCCGCCGACGACCAGCGTCGGCGGCGACCGTTCGAGCAGACGCAGGCGCGCCGCGACCTCGGCGACGCGCTGCAGGCCCAGTTCGATCGCGCGCGGATGCAGGGTCTCCTGCCAGCGCAGCCATTCATCCAGTGTGCGGGTCATGGTCCGCGTCGCTGCGGCCAGCGCGCCGGTCAGGTCGAACTGACGCTCGGCGAGAAATGCGTCAGCATCGCCAGCAGCCGGTGGATGCGCTCGCGCATCTCGCGACGATCGACGATCAGGTCGATGGCCCCTTTCTCCAGGAGGAACTCGGCGCGCTGGAACCCTTCGGGCAGCTTCTGCCGCACGGTCTGCTCGATCACGCGCGGGCCTGCGAAGCCGATCAGCGCCTTGGGCTCGGCGATATGGACGTCCCCCAACATGGCGAAGCTCGCCGACACGCCGCCCATCGTCGGATGCGTCAGCACGGAGACATACGGCAGACCGCGTTCCGCGAGCCTGGCGAGCGCGGCGGAAGTCTTGGCCATCTGCATCAGCGAGTACAGCGATTCCTGCATGCGCGCCCCGCCGGACGCATGGAAGCAGACGAACGGCACACCGAATTCGAGGCAGGCGTTGACGCCACGCACGAACTTCTCGCCGACGACGCTGCCCATCGAGCCGCCCATGAAGCCGAACTCGAATGCTGCAGCGACCAGCGGCAGGCCCATCAACTGGCCGCGCACGACGATCAGCGCGTCGTTCTCATGCGTATCGGCCTGCGCCTCCTTGAGGCGATCCACGTACTTGCGGCTGTCCTTGAACTTGAGCGGGTCCTTGGAGACCACATCCTCGGCGATCTCGTGGCGCGGCTCTGCGTCGAGGAAATGATCCAGGCGCTGCCGCGCACCGATCGCGTGGTGCGCACCGCACTTCGGACAAACCTCCAGCGTGCGCTCCAGTTCGGCGCGATACAGCACCGACTGGCAGCTGTCGCACTTGGTCCACAGCCCCTCCGGCACGTTGCGCTTGCTCGCGCCGCTGGCGAGCAGCTTGGATCCGGCAATTTTATCGAGCCAGCTCATGGAGTCGGACATGATCGCGTCGGAAGTTCGCCGCTCATCTTAAGGCCAGCCGCCTCAAATTGAATCCAAGGCCTCGCGGAGCCTGCGCAGGCGCTGCTCGATGACCGACGGCAGATCGCCTGGCCGGTCCTGCAGTCGCTCGATCTCCGCCACCAGGGCGCTGCCGACGACGACGCCATCGGCCAGTCGTCCGACCGCGCGTGCCGTAGCGGCGTCGCGGATGCCGAAGCCGACCGCCAGCGGCAGCCGCGTGTGCCTGCGGATCACGTCGAGCTTCGCCGACACCGCGGCGACATCGAGGCTTGCCGCGCCGGTCACGCCCTTGAGCGAGACATAGTACAGATAGCCACTGGCGGCGCGTGCGACTGCGTCGATGCGATCGTCGGGGCTGGTCGGCGCAAGCAGAAAGATGCAGTCGAGGCCTTCGGAGCGGAGCGCCGGCAGATACTCCGGCGCCTCCTCGACCGCGAGATCGACGATCAGCACGCCGTCCACGCCAGCCTCGCGCGCGCGCCGCGCGAAGACCGCGGCCCCGCGGGATTCGATCGGGTTGAGGTAGCCCATCAGGACGACCGGCGTCTGCGCATCCGCGCGCCGGAACGCGGCGACCATGTCCAGCACGTCCCACAGCCCGGTGCCGTGCCGCAGCGCCCGCTCGCAGGCGAGCTGGATCACCGGGCCGTCTGCCATCGGGTCGGAGAACGGCACGCCGAGCTCGATCACGTCGGCACCGCCGCGGACCAGCGCATGCATCAGCTCCACGGTCACGCCGGGCTGCGGATCGCCGGCGGTGATGTACGGAATCAGCGCCTTGCGCCCGGCCGCCTTGAGCGCCGCAAAAGTCGTTTCGAGCCGGTTCATGCTGATCCTGAAAGCCCGGCCGCGGAAGGCCGGTTGGCGAAGGAGATGGTCATAGCGTGATGCCTTCGAGCCGGGCGATCGTGAAGATGTCCTTGTCGCCGCGGCCGGACAGGTTGACGACCATGTGGCGCTCGGGCCCGAGTTCCGGCGCGAGCTTCCTCGCGTAGGCGAAGGCGTGTGCGGATTCGAGCGCGGGGATGATGCCTTCCAGGCGCGTCAGCTCGTGGAACGCCGCCAGCGCCTCGTCGTCGGTGGCCGCGACGTAGCGGACGCGGCCGCTGTCCTTGAGCCAAGAGTGCTCCGGTCCGACGCCGGGATAGTCGAGACCGGCGGAGATCGAATGCGTCGGCAGGATCTGGCCGTTGGCATCGGCCATGATGTAGGTGCGGTTGCCGTGCAGCACGCCCGGCTTGCCGGCCGACAGCGGCGCGGCATGATCGGCCGTGGTCAGCCCATGGCCGCCGGCTTCGACGCCGTACATCGCCACTTCGGGCTCGTCGATGAACGGGTAGAACAGGCCGATCGCATTCGAGCCGCCGCCGACGCAGGCCACCAGCACATCCGGCAGGCGACCGAACTTGTCGCGGCTCTGCGCCATCACCTCGCGACCGATCACCGACTGGAAATCGCGCACCAGCATCGGGTACGGATGGGGTCCTGCGGCGGTGCCGATCACGTAGAACGTGTCATCGACGTTCGTCACCCAGTCACGCAAGGCCTCGTTCATCGCGTCCTTGAGGGTCTTGGTGCCGCTGTTCACCGGCACGACCTCGGCACCCAGCAGTTTCATGCGGTACACATTGGGCGACTGCCGCTGCACGTCCTCGGAGCCCATGTAAACCACACACTTGAGTCCCAGACGCGCCGCGATGGTCGCCGACGCGACCCCGTGCTGGCCGGCCCCGGTCTCGGCGATGATGCGCGTCTTGCCCAGATGCTTCGCCAGCAACGCCTGGCCGACCGTGTTGTTGATCTTGTGCGCGCCGGTGTGATTCAGATCCTCGCGCTTGAGCCAGACCTGCGCACCGCCCCACTGCCGCGTCAGGCGCCGGGCGTGATACAGCGGCGACGGACGGCCCACGTAATCGCGCAGATCCTCGCCGAACTCGCGCAGGAACGACGGATCGTTCTTCAGACGCTCGTAGGCGTCCTCCAGCTCGCGCAGCGGCTGCATCAGGGTTTCGGCGACGAACTGTCCGCCATAAGGGCCGAAATGTCCGCGCGCATCGGGGTAGTGATAGCTCATCTCTTTGCCTCGTCGGCGCGCCGTACCGCCTTGACGAAGGCGCGCATCTTGTCCAGATCCTTGACGCCGGGCTTCTGCTCGATTCCGCTCGACACGTCCACCGCGTAGGGCCGCAAGGCCCGGATCGCCAGGCCCACGTTGCGCGGCGTCAGTCCGCCGGCCAGCACCAGCGGGCGGCGCAAGCCGCCGACCTTCGACCAGTCGAAGGTCTCGCCGCTTCCGCCCATCGCCCCGGGCGCATGGCCGTCGAGCAGCAGCGCCGCGGCGCTGCCGAAGCGCCGCGCGGACCGCGCGGGTGCCGACGCGCCGCCCATCCCGATCGCCTTCATGTAGGGCACGCCGAAGCTCGCGCAGAACGCCGGATCCTCGTGTCCGTGAAACTGCAGCAGGTCCGGGCGCAACAGATCGACGCTCCGGCGCACTTCCTCCGCCGTGGCATCCATGAACAGCGCCACCGCGGACACGAACGGCGGCAACTGGGCCCGCAGGCGCGCGGCGCGTTCCGGCGCGATGTAGCGCCGGCTCTGCGCGACGAGGACGAAGCCGATGGCATCGACCCCCAGCTCGACGGCGGCCCTGGCGTCCGCCGCACGGCGGATGCCACAGAACTTGATGCGGGTGCGAAACACGCTACAGGGGAGGAAACCAGGGCCGCGGCGGCGGCGGGAGGGCGAATTCTGCCGGATATTCCGGACCCACGAAATAGAGTCCCGCGGCGGGCGCGGTCATCCCCGCCTGTCGGCGGTCGCGGCTCGCCAGCACCTGCGCGACCCACCCGACCGGCTGCTTGCCCAGGCCGACCAGCGCCAGCGTGCCGGTGATGTTGCGCACCATGTGATGCAGGAAGGCGTTGCCGCAGATGTCGATCACGACGAAGTCCTGCGCGCGGCGCACCGCAAGCGACTCGACGCGGCGCACCGGCGTCGGCGACTGGCACTGCGAATCGCGGAACGCGGAGAAATCATGCTCGCCGACCAGGCACTGTGCGGCGGCGTCCATCGCCGCCGTGTCCAGCGTCTGCGGCCACCAGCCGGCACGCTGGCGCAGCAGGGCGCTGCGCGCGCGGTGATTGTGGATCACGTAGCGATACCGGCGCCGGCGCGCGTCGTGGCGTGCGTGGAAACGCTCAGCGACCGGCTGGATCCAGCGCAGTGACAGGTCCGGCGGCAGGTGGGTGTTCGTGCCCAGCAGCCACGCGTAGGCACTGCGCGGCGCAGGCGAGTCGAAGTGGACCACCTGCTGCAGGGCGTGCACGCCGGCATCGGTGCGCCCCGCGGCGACGACTTCGACGGGGTGCGCGGCGACCTGACTCAGGGCGCGTTCCAGCTCACGCTGCACGGTGCGCTGCCGTTCGATCGCCTGCCAGCCGGAAAACTCCGTACCGACGTACTCGACGCCCGCGGCGTAGCGCGTCACGGCGTCCACGTGTGCAGCGCGACGGCGAGCAGCACCGGAATCGGCCACTCCCACCAGTGCGGCGCCGGGTTGTCATCCGTGGCCGGCACCGTGACGGCTGCGGCGCCGGCCTGAGTCTCGATCTGCTCGACGAGCGCGGCCGCGCGCTGCCAGGGCGAGGCACGGGCACCCTGGTCGTGGTGGACGACGGCCTTGAACCGCGCGTGCATCTCACCGACCGCATCGAGCGCCAATGCGAGGCGCAGACCGACGCGCGCCGGATCGACACCGGCCCAGCGCAGAGGTCCCAGCAACAGGCAGATCGCCGACGCCAGCCGGTGCACCGGAGTGAGTGCGAGCAACAGGTAAACCATCGTCAGCAGATCAATGAGGACCAGGGCACGCCGTGTGCCCTCGGCCAGTCCCTCACGGCTCAATCCAGGCAGCGCCGCGAACAGCGGTTCGCCCTGCGTGCAGCCGACGTACAGGACGAAGATCGCCAGCAGCAGCCAGCGCAGGCGCAGCAGGCCGGTGCGCAGACGATCCAGCGCATCCGGCGCGAACCTGAAGTACAGCAGCGCACTGAGCGCACCGAGCAGCGCCAGCGCGGCCGCACTCATCGCCGGCAGCGCGGACGCCAGCACCAGCAGCACCAGGACGCGAACCGCGGGATGCACTGTGCGTGCTTGCAGGACCAGGACCGGCCCGGCTCAACCCAGTTGCGCCATCAGCGCCTGGGCATCCTTCTTCTGCTCCGCGTTGCCCTGCTGCGCGACTTCGTCGAGCAAGGTGCGCGCCATGTCGTGGTCACCCATATCGACATAGGCACGGGCCAGATCCAGCTTGGTGGAAACCTCGTCGCTGCCTGCGGTCGGTGGCTCGCCGCCGAACTCGCCCAGGTCGATGTCGTCGAGCCGGATCTCGCCCATGTCTTCGGGCGCAGCCTTGGGCGCGGGCGCTGCAGCCGGGGCTGGCTCGGGGGGCGGCGGCGCGCTGGCCGCGACCTCGGATGCCTCGCGCACGTCGAATCCGGACAGATCCAGGTCGAAATCCAGCGAATTGCCCTGGTCCTTCGCCGCAGCAGCCGGCGCCGCAGCGGCCGGCGCGGACTCGGCCAGGTCGAACTGGCTGAGATCGAACTCCAGCGCTTCACCCTTGTCCGGCGCGACCTCCAGACTCGGCTGTTCGAGCTTGGGCGCCTCGAGATCCTCGAGCTTGAAATCGAGGCCCTGGTCGAGCCTGGGTTCGGCCGCAGCCGCGGCCGCTGGGGCTGCGGCGGGCACCGCGGACGGCGTACCGAAATCGAGATCGAAATCGGTGCGGCCGACCGCCGCAGCGCCGGCACCATCCTTGAACAGCTCCGAGTCCGGCGCGAGCTGCTGCCCCATGATGGCGATCTTCTGCCACTCCGCCTCGGGCAACATGGATTTCATCTCGCGCGCGCACTGTTCGAACTCGGCGCGCTTGCCCGCCGCGAAATAGGTCTCCGCCAGCTTGACGCGGATGTCGGTGCGCTGCGGCTCCTTCTCCGCCGCCTGCTTGAGCAGCAGCGCGGCCTCGTCGTAGAGCCCGTAGGCCAGATGGAAATCCGCCTCGGATACCGGGTCGTTGGCATCCAGGTTGATCTGCACCGTCTGCGCTTCGAACTGCCCGGTGAGATCGAAATCGACGGTATCCGTCGGCAGCGCGTCGGACGGGGCGGGTTCCGCCGCGGCCGGCGCCGCCGCAGCCGGGATCTGCTGGGTCGGGATCTGCTGAGTCTTGATCTGCTCGGTGTCGAAACCGGCCGCGCCAGCGCGCGCCGCGGCCTCCGCTGCTGCGGCCGGCGCTGCGGCGGCTGCGGCGGCGGCCGCAGCAGGCTTGGCCACCGCGACCACCGGCGGTTCGACCGGTCTGGCGGAAGGCATCTGCCGCGCCGCCAGCGGCGGCGCGACGGGCGCCGCCTTGCGCCGCGCCAGCAGGCGCGACACCAGATAGCCGAGCCCGCCGAGTACGATCAGACCGCCGATCAGCGGCAGCAGCAAGGTTTCCAGCAGCCCGGCTTCCGGTTCGGGGCGCGGTTTCGTCGCCACGACGTCGTCGGCTGCCGGCGTGACCCTGGGTTTGGGCGCGGGCGTCGGCGCGACTTCATCCGCGGGAACCGCACCGATCTCCGTCACCGGTTCGGTGATCTCGCCGGCCGGACCCGCGGTGGGTTCGGCGGTCGGCTGTGGGGTCGGCTGAGCGGTCGGCTCGGCGGTCGGCGCCGGGGTGGGTGCTGCGCTGGGCGCCGGGGTGGGGGCCAGTGTGGGCACCGGCGTCGTGATCGGCGGCGGACGGACCGTCGGCACCGGTTCCGGCGCGGACGTCACGGCCGGTTCCGTGCGCGGCTGCGGCCGCACCGGCGCACGCTGGCCACGCAGGCGCAGCACCTCTTCCTTCGCCGTCTGCGGATCGACCGCGAGCACGTCCTCGGCCGAGGGGACCGTCAGCAACGCACCCTTGAGCAGGCCGTTGATGCCGCCCTCGAAGGCCGAAGGATTGCCGCGATACAGCGCCAGCATCATCTGGTCCATGGTCGCCGCGGGCGGGCGCAGGCGCGCGGCGATGCTCCACAGCGTCTCCTGTCCCTGGACCGGGCCATAGCGGCCGCCATCGGCCGCCAGCATCGGTTCGCCGTAGGGCTCTGCGCGCGGACGCTGCGCGACCGGCTCGCGCGGCTCCGGCGCACGCGGCGGCGCCGGAACAGCGGGCTGCGGCGTCGGTGCCGGCCGGGCGGCGCGCTCCGCCGCGGTCTCGTAGAACTCGGGGGTCCGGTTCGGAGGCGCCCGGTACTCCGGCGGATCGAGGAACACCGTGTACTCGCGCACGAGGCGATTGCCCGCCTGGCGCACATCCAGCAGCAGTGTCAGGAAGGGTTCGCGCGCCAGCTGGTCGCTGCTGATCTCGATGCGTGGCGCGGGGCCACCCTTGACCTCGAAGCGCAGCGTGGACAGGTAGGACAGCCGCTCGATGCCCGCCTTCTCGAACTCCGCGTTGCTGGCCAGGGACACCTTGAGGGTTTCCAGCTCCTCGGCGCTGGCCGCCGTGATCGGAATCTGCGCCACGAAGCGCTGGTTGAGCCCGGAGCGGACATCGATTTCGCCCAGCCCCAACGCGGCGGCGCTGGACACCCACAGCAGGGGCCAGAGCACCGGTAGCACGGCCGCGATGCGTCGGAGCAAGCGCCTCATATCCTCTCCAGAATCCAACCGGCGTCCCTCAACTGTTCACGCAGGAGGTTAATTTGCGCGTATAAGCCCTTTTATACCCGATGAATTATTGATCGGGCAACAAATACTTCCGCCGCCACCGTCCGCTTCAGAGGTGGTCCCGCGCCAGGATCTCGGCGGCCGTCACCGCATTGAGCGCCGCGGCGTAACGGATATTGTCGGCAGTCAGCCACAGCGCCAGCGCCTGCGGACCGGCGCCGAGCCGCAACCGCGCGACGCGCACGACTGCGCTGCGCGTGGCATCCACCACCGGCGACGGGCAGTCCGCCGGATCCGGGCTGTCGGCCACTTCGACCCCCGGTGCACCCGCCAGCGCCTCGACCAGCACTGAAGCCTCCGGCATGCGCTCCAGCGCCAGCTCCAGCGACATCGCATAGCCGAAGAAACTCGCGACGTGCACGAGCTGCAGCCCGACCGGCAGTTCCGGCCGATTCAGCAGCACGCGCAACTCGCCGACGATACGCCGTTCGCGCCCGGTGCGTCCGTCCTCGCCGGTGGCGCCCAGCTGTCCCAGCACATTGAACGCGATCTGCTGGGGGAAGACGCGCCGCTCGTAGGCGCGCGCATTGAGCAGCGCCGCGGTCTCGCGCGCCAGATCCTCCTGCCCCGCGCGTCCGGCATCGGACACCGGCACGATCACCGTCGCGGTGACGCGCTGCAGGCCACCGACGCGGTCGAGGGCGTCGAGCGCCGGCAGCAGCGCGGTAATGATGCGATCCGGCGCCGCGACGATGCCACGTTCGTTGAAATCGGCGAGCGCCACCGGATTGACGCTGGTGACCACCCGTGGAATCTGCGGATCGCGCCAGTCCTGTCCGCTGGCATCGATCACGATGCAGCCGGCGTCGGCCGCACGTTCCGCCTCCGCGACGTAGCGTGGGTCGTCGCCGGCGAGGAAGGCCAGCTGCACCTGCCCGTAGCCGAAACCGACGGCGTCCTCCAGCGGCAGAGGGTTGCCGGCGAACTCGACCGTCGCCGCCTCTTCGCCATCCAGCGTCAGCGCCGACAGCTCGCCGAGCGGGAAACGCCGCTCGGCCAGCAGTTCCAGCACGGCGGCGCCGACGGCACTGTCGGCACCGAGCACGGCCACATCGAATCGGCGGCTCATCCCATGACTCTGCGAGCGATCAGGCGGCCGATTCTAGCCCGTCGTCAGCGGGCGAGCAGGATGCGCAGCATGCGACGCAGTGGCTCGGCCGCACCCCACAGCAGCTGGTCGCCGATCACGAAGGCCGATACGTACTGCGGGCCGAGATTGAGCTTGCGCACGCGGCCGACGCCCACCTGCAGGCCGCCGGTGATCGCCGCCGGGATCAATTCCTTGATCGTCGCCGGCTTGTCGTTGGGCACCCACTTCACCCAGTCGTTGCCGCTCTTGATGATGGCCTCGATCTCGGCCAGCGGCAGGTCCTTTCTGAGCTTTAGGGTCAGCGCGAGGCTGTGGCAGCGCATCGCGCCGATGCGCACGCACAGGCCATCGACCGGGATGATCTTGTCGCCGGTGTTGCCGAGGATCTTGTTGACCTCGGCCTGGCCCTTCCACTCTTCCTTGGACTGGCCATTGTCGAGCTGCGAATCGATCCACGGGATCAGGCCGCCGGCCAGCGGCGCGCCGAAGAACTCGGTCGGCACCTCGTTGCGGATTGCGGCCGCGACCTTGCGGTCGATGTCGAGAATCGCTGACGACGGCGTGGCCAGTTCGTCGGCGAC
The DNA here is from genome assembly GCF_040066175.1 of Fontimonas sp. SYSU GA230001. NCBI lineage: Bacteria > Pseudomonadati > Pseudomonadota > Gammaproteobacteria > Nevskiales > Nevskiaceae > Fontimonas > Fontimonas sp. SYSU GA230001. The sequence continues at coordinate 58,775 of NZ_JBEAAM010000004.1, read as the reverse complement.
CGCCCCGTGCACGACGCCCATGCCCTTGAGCAGCTCGCGCATGTGGTTGGCACCACCGCCGGACGCCGCCTGGTAGGTCATCGAACTGACCCACTCGACCAGGTTCTCGCGGAACAGGCCGCCGACGCCCATCAGCAGAATGGAGTTCGTGCAGTTGCCGCCGATGTAGTTCTTCACGCCGCGGGCCAGCGCCGTATCGATGACGCCGCGGTTGACCGGGTCGAGGACGATGACGGCATCGTCCTTCATGCGCAGCGCGCTGGCCGCGTCGATCCAGTAGCCGTTCCAGCCGCTGGCACGCAGCTTCGGGAAGATCTCGTTCGTGTAGTCACCGCCCTGGCAGGTGATGATCACATCCATCAGCTTGAGCGCGTCGATGCTGTTCGCGTCATTCAGCGGCGGCGTGTCCCTGCCCCCGACCTTGGGGCCGGTTCCGCCGGCACTCGACGTGCTGAAGAAATGCGGCTCCACCAGCGCGAAGTCGTTCTCTTCCTGCATGCGCTGCATCAGCACGGAACCGACCATGCCGCGCCAGCCCACCATACCCAGCTTCATCATGTTCCTTCTCTCTTACTTCTTCAGCGCCTGCACAACGGCATCGCCCATTTCACGTGTACCGATCACCTTCTCGCCCGGCTGCGCGATGTCGCCGGTGCGGTGACCCTGCCGCAGCACCTTTCTCACCGCCGCATCGATGCGATCCGACAGATCGGCACGGTTGAACGTGTACTTGAACATCATGCCCACCGACAGGATCGTCGCCAGCGGGTTGGCCTTGTTCTGCCCCGCGATGTCCGGCGCGCTGCCGTGGATCGGCTCATAGAGGCCCTTGTTGTTCACGTCCAGCGAGGCCGACGGCAGCATGCCGATCGAACCGGCCAGCATCGAAGCCTCGTCGGAGAGGATGTCGCCGAAGAGGTTGCCGGTGACGATCACGTCGAACTGCTTGGGGTTCTTCACCAGCTGCATCGCCGCGTTGTCCACGTACATGTGGCTCAGCGCGACGTCGGGATACTGCTTGCCGACCTCGATCACGACCTCGCGCCACAGGCGCGAGGTCTCCAGCACGTTCTCCTTGTCCACCGAGCAGAGCCGCTTGTTGCGCTTGCGCGCCGCCTGGAAGGCGACGTGCGCGATGCGCTCCACCTCCGGCCGGCTGTAGTGCATGGTGTCGTAGCCTTCCTCGGCGCCCTCGGCGTTCCGGCGACGGCCGCGCGGCTGGCCGAAGTAGATGTCGCCGGTCAGCTCGCGCAGGATCAGGATGTCGAGGCCGGCAATCACTTCCGGCTTGAACGACGAGGCCGCGGCCAGCTCCTCGTAGGCCAGCGCCGGGCGCAGGTTGGCGAACAGGCCCAGGTCCTTGCGGATGCCGAGGATGCCCTGTTCCGCGCGCACCGCACGCGGCAGGCTGTCGTACTTGGGGCCGCCGACCGCACCCATCAGGATTGCGTCGGCCTCACGCGCCGCCTTCTGCGTGGATGGCGGGTACGGATGGCCCTCGGCATCGTAGGCCGCACCGCCGAGATGGCCGAAGGTCCATTCGATCTGCTCGCCTTCGGCCTTGAACAGCTCCAACACCTTGACCGCCTCGGCCATGATTTCCGGGCCGATGTAGTCGCCGGGGAGGATCAGGATCTTCTTGTTGCTCATTTACGTCGCTCGATTCTCTCGTCATTCCCGCGAATGCGGGAATCCAGGAGATTTCCGCACCGCGGTCTGGATCCCCGCCTGCGCGGGGATGACCCTTCGGGTCAGTTGAACAGCCACGGCGCTTCGACGCGCCGCCTCGCTTCGTAGGCCCTGATCGCATCGGCCTTCTGCAGCGTCAGGCCGATCTCGTCGAGTCCGTGGATCAGGTTGTGCTTGTGGTGCGGGTTGATCTGGAAACCGAAGCTGCGGCCGTCGGCCAGCTGCACCTGCTGCGCCGGCAGGTCGATCGTGATCCGGGCATCGGCATCGGCATTCACCAGCGCGAAGATCGCCTGCACTTCGTCGGGCTTCAGCACCACCGGCAGCACGCCGTTCTTGAAGCAGTTCGAGTAGAAGATGTCGGCGAAACTCGGCGCGATCACCGCCCGGAAGCCGTAGTCGTCCAGCGCCCACACCGCGTGTTCGCGCGAGGATCCGCAGCCGAAGTTGTCGCGCGCGATCAGGATCTGGGCACCCCGGTGCTTCGCATCGTTGAGCACGAACGCCGGGTTCGGCCGACGCGTCGCCGGGTCCACGTCCAGCGTGCCCGGGTCGAGGTAGCGCCAGTCGTCGAACAAAAAAGGACCGAAGCCCGTCCGGCGGATCGACTTGAGGTACTGCTTGGGGATGATCGCGTCGGTGTCCACGTTGGGGCGGTCCAGCGGCAGGACCTTGGACGTCACCACGGTGAAGGCGCGCATGTTCAGAAACTCCTCACATCGACGAAGTGGCCGGCAATGCCGGCCGCGGCGGCCATCGCCGGCGAGACCAGGTGCGTGCGACCGCCCTGCCCCTGCCGGCCCTCGAAATTGCGGTTGCTGGTCGAGGCGCAGCGTTCGCCCGGCTCGAGGCGGTCGGCGTTCATCGCCAGGCACATCGAACAGCCCGGCTCGCGCCACTCGAAGCCGGCAGCCCTGAAGACCTGGTCCAGGCCCTCGGCTTCCGCCTGCGCCTTCACCAGACCCGAGCCCGGCACGACCAGCGCCAGCTTGACGTGGGCGGCCTTCTGCCGGCCCTTCACCACCGCAGCGGCCGCACGCAGGTCCTCGATGCGCGAATTGGTGCAGGAGCCGATGAAGACCTTGTCGATGCGGATCTGCTCGATCGGCGTGTTGGCGGCCAGGCCCATGTAGGCCAGCGCCTTTTCCATGCCGCTGCGCTTGACCGGATCGGCTTCCTGTGCCGGATCGGGCACGCGCGCGGTCACCGGGCCGACCATCTCGGGCGAGGTGCCCCAGGTGACCTGCGGCGCAATGTCCTTTGCGTCAATCTCGACCACGGTGTCGAACTTCGCGCCTGGATCACTCTTCAACTGCTTCCAGTTCGCCACGGCGGCGTCCCACTGCTCCGGCCTCGGCGCGTAGGGGCGACCCTTGACGTAGGCGAGGGTCTTGTCGTCCACCGCGACCAGGCCGGCGCGGGCGCCGCCCTCGATCGCCATGTTGCACAGGGTCATGCGGCCTTCCATCGACAGGTCCTCGATCGCCTCGCCGGCGTACTCGATGACATGCCCGGTGCCGCCGGCGGTGCCGATCCTGCCGATGATCGCCAGCGTGATGTCCTTGGCGGTCACGCCCGGGCCGACATGGCCGTTGACGCGGATCAGCATGGACTTCGACTTCTTCAACACCAGGGTCTGCGTGGCCAGCGCGTGCTCGACCTCGGAAGTGCCGATGCCGAACGCGAGCGCACCGAAGGCGCCGTGGGTCGAGGTATGCGAGTCGCCGCAGACCACGGTCATGCCCGGCAGGGTCGCCCCCTGCTCGGGCCCGATCACGTGGACGATGCCCTGACGGCGGTCGTTCATGCGGAACTCGGTGATGCCGAACTCGACGCAGTTGGCATCCAGCGCATCGACCTGCGCGCGCGAGATCGGGTCCTCGATGCCGTGCACGCGGTCCGGCGTGGTGGGCACGTTGTGATCGGCGACCGCGAGGTTGGCGGACAGACGCCAGGGCTTGCGGCCATTGATACGCAGGCCGTCGAAGGCCTGCGGGCTGGTGACTTCGTGAACCAGGTGGCGGTCGATGTAGATCAGCGCCGAACCATCGCCATTGTCGGCGACCACGTGGGCGTCCCAGATCTTGTCGTACAGCGTCTTGGCCATGTTCCGTTCCCGGACGTGCTGAAAACGGCGGCGATTCTAGGGTTGGAGCATGGATAACTCCAATGAATCGTTTTCATGATCATCATTCCCATGTGGCATGATCGGCGCGTCGCGCCCACGCCTCAAGGTCTCACGCCTTACGCCATGGACACCCAGCTGCTCAACGCCTTCGTCGAGGTTGCCGACCACGCTTCGTTCACCCGCGCCGCCGATTCTCTGCACCTGTCGCAGCCCGCGATCAGCAAGCGCGTGACCACACTCGAGCAGCAGATCGGCGCACCGCTGTTCGATCGCATCGGCCGCCAGATCACGCTGACCGACGCCGGCCGCGCGCTGCTGCCGTATGCCCGCAAGACCCTGCAGGACATCGAGGATGCGCGCCGCGCACTCTCGCAGCTGACGACGCAGGTGTCCGGCCGGCTGTCGATCGGCACCAGCCATCACATCGGCCTGCACCGCCTGCCGCCGGTGCTGCGCGAGTTCACCGAGCGCTACCCTGACGTCGATCTGGATCTGCACTTCATGGATTCCGAAATCGCCTGCGAAGCCGTGCTGAGCGGCAGGCTGGAACTGGGCATCGTGACGCTGCCGCTGGCACCCATTCCGAACCTGGACACGTGCGCCGTCTGGCACGATCCGCTGGCGGTCGTCGCCGCACCGACGCACCCGCTGGCACGTCTGCGCCGCCCGCAACTCGGCGATCTGGCCGCGCATCCGGCGGTACTGCCCGACGCGGCCACCTATACGCACCGCATCGTCCGTCAGGCCCTGCAGCATCTGGGTCTGGAGCCGCGCGTGCGGCTGGCGACCAACTATCTGGAGACGCTGAAGATGCTGGCCGGCATCGGCCTGGGCTGGAGCGTGCTGCCGCTGTCGATGGTCGATGCGACGCTCAAGGTCATCCACATCCCTGGCCTGCGCATGCAGCGCAGTCTCGGTAGCGCCCGCCATCGCCACCGCGCCGTGTCGCGCGCTGCGCAAGCCCTCCTAGATCTTTTACCCACGGCTCCCTGAATCGTTTTGCCTTCAGAATGACTCTGGGCTGCCGCTGCAACGGCAGCATGCCGGAGTCGGAGAGGATGAGAGTCACACGCAATACGATCCACGTCGCTTTCGCGCGCATGCTCGACGACCAGATCGAACCGGGCGCGATGTTCGCGTACCGCGATCTCGTCGATGACTGGGCCGACACCGGGCTGCGCAACGACGATCTCGATCGCGTCCTCGAATCGCTGTTCGCGTCGGGACACCTGGATCGCAGCGTCGTCGGCAAGGACACCTGGTACCGGCTCACCGCCGCCGGCGCCATCGAGTTGCGCGTCGTGCGCAGCACGCTGTGGGAGCGGCTGCGCGACCGTCTGACGCTGCTGCGGGCACGCCTGCGCACGCTCGGCGGCGAACATCGTCCCGCGGCCAAGGCACGGCGGACCACCGACCGCATCGCCAGCGAGACCCCGTAGTCCGGGTGCCGGACGCTCAAGTTCCGCGGTGCGCGGCCGCTAAGACAGCTGCCCGTCCGCGGGCAGCCGGTGGCGACGTGCAGGAACCGGCGGAGAACCTCTATGGCAATCAGTGCGGCATCCAGTCTCGTCTTGGTCCCGCCGGGCCGCGGCCAGGCGATGACCCGGCCCGACGGCGAACCGGTCGGAACCTCGGCGGACGAGCTCAACCGTCAGCTCAAGGATCAGCGCGAGCGCTCGGTGGCCTGGCAGCTGATCCGGCAGACCGTCGGCGAAGACGCTTCCGCATCGGACGATCCCGCCGCCGTCACCACGGATGCGGCACCACCGCCGCCGCCGACCACCCCTGCACAATCCGTCGCCGCTGCGCCGGGCGTGGACGTCGAAGCCATCCGCGTCGAACTGCACGTCGCGGACGTCAGCGTCGATGATCGCGGCGTGCGCGTCACTCAGCTCGATCTGACCTATGAGCGGCTGGCCGTGCGCAAGGCGCCGGAACCGCCGGTGCAGAAATCCGATCCCCTGGCGCTCGATCTCGACGGCGACGGCCGCATCACCACCACGGGCGTGGACGGCGGCCGCGTATTCGACCTGAACGCCGACGGACGGCGCGACCGCGCCAGCGTCGTCGCCGGCGGCGATGCGTTCCTGGCGCTCGACGCCAACGGCAACGGCCGCATCGACGACGGCCGCGAGCTGTTCGGCGACCAGACCGGCGCCGCGAACGGATTCGAGGCGCTGCGTGGTCACGACGACAACGGCGACGGGCGCATCGACGCCGCGGACGCGATCTATCAGCGGCTGCGTCTGCTCGACTGGAACGCCGATGGCAGCCAGCGGCTGCGCACGCTCGCCGACGCCGGCGTCGCGGCGATCTCGTTGAACTACGCCGACACGAACCAGCCGCTGAATGCCATCGACCGTGTCGCGCAGCAGGGCAGCTTCACGCGCAGCGACGGTAGCCAGGGACTGGCCGCCGACCTGCTACTGGGTTTCCGCGCGCTCGCCTAGCGGCGCGGGATCGTCGGGCAACCAGCGGCGCGCGATCCACCAGCCGGCCAGCGCGACGACGCTGGCGCCGTAGAACACGGCCTCCGGCGAAATGCCGTCCCAGACATATCCGGCCGTCAGGCTGCCGACCGAGCCGCCGACGCCATAGGCCACCGCGTTGTAGATCGCCTGTCCCCGCCCCTGCAGATCCGCCGGGAACATGCGCTGGACGTAGTGCACCGCCACGGCGTGATACGCACCGAACGTCACTGCGTGCGACAGCTGCGCGAGCACCAGCAGCGCCCAGACATCGACTGCTGCCGCAGTGAGCCACCAGCGCAGTACGGTCGCGGCCAGCACGACCAGCAGCAGACGGCGCGCACCGACCCGGGTGATCAGGCGCCCCACGATCATGAACAGGCCGATCTCGGCGACGACGCCGAGCGTCCAGAACAGGCCGGCCGCGCTGCGGCTGTAATCATGCCGCTCCAGGAACAGCGTGAAGAAGTTGTAGTACGGCGCGAAGCTGAGCTGCGAAGCGAAGCAGGCGCCGAGCAGCACGAGCATCGGACGCCGGCGCAGGACCGCCCACAGCGAGCTGCGCGCCGCGTTGCGGGCATGCAGCACCGGTGGCTCCGGCACCGCCCAGGCCGCCCCGGCCATACCCAGCCAGAACACCGCCACCAGCCACGGCAGCCAGATGATGCCGGTGACATCCAGCGCGGCGCCCAGGCCCATCACCGCGAGGACGAAACCGACCGAGCCCCACAAGCGCACGCGGTTGTAATCACCGCCGCTGGCGTGCAGGTGATTGAGCGCGACCACCTCGAACTGCGGCAGCAGTGCGTGCCAGAATAGCGTGTACGCCAGCATCAACGCGCCGATGTGCAGGACGCCATCGACGAACGGGATCGCCAGGAACGTCAGCAGCGACGCGACCGCCGCCATGCGGATCAGCGGCATCCGTGCGCCGCTGTGATCGGCCCACCAGCCCCAGGCCAGCGGAATCACCGAGCGCATCACGCCCATCAACGCAAAGGCCACACCCATCTGCACCGCGTTGAAGCCGCGCGACTGCAGGTACGGCGCCCAGTACGGCAGGAACGCGCCGACCGTGGCGTAGTAAAAGAGGTAGAAGCCCGCCAGCCGCCAGTGCAGGCGCTCGTCACCTGCAAGGGGTGGGCGCATGGACCTACTCGCTTCCAGCAGGCAGTCGCGGCGTTGCGGGAACGACGTCGGCATTCTGCGCGCGCTGGCGCAGCCAGTGATCCATCAGGACGAGCGCGAGCATGGCTTCGGCGATCGGCACGGCGCGCAGCCCGACGCAGGGGTCGTGCCGACCGGTCGTGCGCATCTCGACGGCCGCGCCGCTTTCGTCGATCGACTTGCCCGGCGTGGTGATGCTCGACGTCGGCTTGATCGCCAGGCGCGCATACACCGTCTGGCCGGTGGAAATGCCGCCGGCGATGCCGCCCGAGTGATTGCCGAGGAACCCTTCCGGCGCCATCTCGTCGCGATGCTCGGTGCCGCGCATCTGCGCGACGCGCATGCCGTCGCCGATCTCCACACCCTTGACCGCGTTGATCGACATCAGCGCATAGGCGATGTCGGCATCGAGTCGGTCATAGACCGGCTCGCCGAGCCCCGGGGGCACGTTGCGTGCCTCGACATAGAGCCGCGCACCGATCGAGTCGCCCTCGGCACGCAGCCGGTCGATCAAGGCTTCCAGTTCCGGCACGCGCGCCAGATCCGGGCAGAAGAACGGATTGGCGTTGACCGCATCCCAGTCCTTGCGCTCGATCTCGATCGGGCCGACCTGTTCGACGCAGGCGCGCACCACGATGCCCAGGCGCTCGTGCAGATATTTCTTGGCGATCGCACCGGCGGCGACCCGCACCGCGGTTTCCCGTGCACTCGAACGCCCGCCGCCGCGATGATCGCGGATGCCGTACTTCTGGATGTAGGCGTAGTCGGCATGATTGGGCCGGAACACCTGCTTGATCTTCTCGTAGTCGTACGAACGCTGATCGGTGTTGCGGATCAGCAAGGCGATCGGCGTGCCGGTGGTCCGGCCCTCGAACACGCCCGACAGGATCTCGACCCGATCGGCCTCCTTGCGCTGCGTGACGTATTTCGACGTGCCGGGCCTGCGCCGGTCGAGCTCGCCCTGGATGTCGGCCTCGCTCAGCGCCAGACCCGGCGGACAGCCATCGACGACGCAGCCGATCGCGGGGCCATGGCTCTCACCGAAGCTGGTGACGCAGAATAGTCTTCCGAGTGTGTTACCTGACATAGGCGTCCCTACGGCCATCCATGACGCGACCACGCCCACGCACCAACCCCCGGCCCGGCCATCCATGGCCGGGCGCTCGCCGGGCCGAATGTCCAGTGGACATTCGGCTCTGTCCGGCTCGCCCGCGCGTGTGACCCGACATGACTACAGATGCTCCAGCAGTGCTTCGCGGCCGATCAGGAACACACCGTCGCCGCCGCGCTCGAACTCGATCCAGGTCACCGGCAGACGCGGCCAGCGTGCCTCGAACGCCTCGACGCTGCCGCCGACTTCGCAGATCAGCGTGCCACCGGGATTCAGGTGCGCGGCGGCGCCCTCCAGGATGCGCGCCACCACGTCCATCCCGTCGGTGCCCGCATCCAGCGCCATGCGCGGCTCGTGGCGGTATTCCGGATGCAGGGCCTTCCACTCCGCGGTCGAGACGTAAGGCGGATTGGTGACGATCAGGTCGTAGCGGGCATCGCCCAGGCCGTCATACACATCCGACTTGAGCGCACGCACGCGGCGCTCGACGTGATGGCGGCGGATGTTCTTGCGGCACACCGCGAGCGCCCCGGCGCTGAGATCGGCGAGGTCCACCTGCGCCTCGGGAAACACCAGCGCGCTGGCGATGCCGATGCAGCCGCTGCCGGCGCACAGATCGAGGATGCGCGCCGGATCGCCACCCAGCCACGGCGCGTAGCCGCGCTCGATCAGCTCGCCGATCGGCGAACGCGGAATCAGCACGCGCTCGTCCACGTGAAAGTCGAAGCCGGCGAACTGGATCTCGCCGAGCAGATAGGCCGCCGGCTTGCGCGTGACGATGCGCGCGCGCAGCAGCTTGAGCACCGCGTCGCGCTCGGCGACGGTCAGCGCCGCTTCGAGATAGGTGGCCGGCAGGTCGAATGGCAGGTGCAGTCCCTGCAGGACGAGGAAGTACGCCTCGTCCAGTGCGTTGTCGGTGCCGTGACCGAAGTGCAGGCCCGCCTCGCGGAAACGGCTGGCGCCCCAGCGCACGAAGTCGCGCACCGTCGTCAGCGTCTGGGTGTCGTTCGGCGGAGACATGCGGCGGAGCGGTGCGGGGCCATGTGGGATAATGGGCGCGCATTATGCGGTGCCCCCCGGCACCGCGCCAACGACGACGGGCTTCGACGTGCCTCCCAGTACTGCCACTCCCGACCATCGCCAGACGGTCCTGATCCTGGTCGCCGCGCTGGCCGCCATCGCCGGCCTCCTCGCGGCGGTTCTGCTGCGTGCACCGGCGAGCCGCGCGCCGATCGAGTCGGGAACGCTGCTGCAGGCGCCGCGCGCCCTGCCCGACTTCGCGCTGCTCGACGAAAACGCCCAGCCGTTCACCAACCGCCAGCTGGAGGGTCGCTGGACGCTGATCTTTCCCGGCTTCACCTACTGCCCGGATGTCTGTCCAACCACGCTGGGACTGCTCAAGAACGTCGAGGCCCAGCTCGGCGACAAGGCACAGAAGCTGCAAATCGTGCTGTTCTCGGTGGACCCGGAGCGCGACACGCCGGAGACACTGAACCGGTACGTCCATCATTTCAGCCCGCGTTTCAAAGGCGCGACGACCGCCGAACCCGCGCTCAAGACGCTGGCGCAGGCGCTGGGGGTGGCCTACGTCAAGGTTCCCGGTGAATCGCCCGTCGATGGGGCCGACAACTACACGATGGACCATTCGGCGGCGCTGGTCCTGATCAACCCGCGCGGCGAGCTCGCCGGGTATTTCACGCCACCGCTGCGCGTGGACAGCCTGGTCCGCGACCTCGCGCGCATCCTTGAGCAACCGTCATGAGAACCGCCTTCCTCCTGCTCGGCGCGATCCTGGCGTGGACGGCGCAGGCCGAAGGCGGCCCGGCACCCGCGCTGACGAGCGAGGACGCCTGGATCCGCGCCGCGCCGCCCGGCGCACGCGTCATGGCGGGGTACGTGCAACTGGTCAACCGCGGTGACGTGCCGCTGCGCTGCGACGCCGCGAGCGGTGCGGACTTCGGCGCGATCGAAATCCATCGCACCCTGATCGAGGAGGGCCAGTCGCGGATGCTGCGCGACCAGGTGGTCGAGATCCCGGCACACGGCCGCGCCGCGCTCGCACCGGGCGGCTATCATCTGATGCTGTTCCGTCCGCAGCGACCCCTGTCGCCCGGCGACCGCAGCCTGCTGACACTCGAATGCGGTGAAATCCGCACGACCATCGAATTCACCGTGCGTGCCGCGGACTGATCCGTTCTCTCATGGCCAACACCCAAACCGATGCCACCGTCCGTGATCGCGCCTTCGCGCTGCTGCAACGGCTGCTGCCGACGCGCTGGCTGTCGATGCTGGTCTTCCGCATCACGCAGATCCGTCACGCCGGCTTCAAGAACGCCCTGATCCGCCTGTTCCTGCGCGGGTTCTCGGTGGATCTGTCCGAAGCCGAGTATGCGATCCCCGAGAACTACGACAGCTTCAACCATTTCTTCACGCGCGCGCTCAAGCCGGGAATGCGGCCGCTGGCGGCCGATCCGCAGGCGCTGCTCAGCCCGGTGGACGGCACGATCAGCCAGTTCGGCGACATCCGCGACGGCCGCATCTTCCAGGCCAAGGGTCACGAATACTCGGTGACCGAGCTGCTCGCCGGCGATGCCGAGGCCGCGCAGGTTTTCATGAACGGCCGCTTCTGCACGATCTACCTCGCACCGTACAACTACCACCGCATTCACATGCCCCTCGAAGGGCGCCTGCGGAAGTGGTCCTACGTGCCCGGACGCCTGTTCAGTGTCAATGCAGCCACCGCACGCGCGTTGCCGAGGCTGTTCGCGCGCAACGAACGCCTCAATGCGGTCTTCGACACCCGCGCCGGTCCATTCGGGCTGACCCTGGTCGGCGCGCTGTTCGTCGGTTCGCTGGAGACGGTCTGGGCCGGCCGCGTCACACCGCCGCACCTGCGCGGCGAACCGGCGCACTACCAGCCGATGAATCCGGTGATCCTCGGCCGCGGCGAGGAGCTCGGCCGCTTCAACATGGGCTCGACGGTGATCCTGCTCGCCGCGCCCGGCGCGGTGGAATTCGATCCGACGCTCGCACCCGGCCGGACCGTGCGCATGGGCGAGGCGATCGGACGCTGGCGACAACACGGCTGACGAACCTTTGCCGCTCGCGCGCCTCTAAAGAACAGATCGCCGACCGCTCCCAACCACCGTTCATGCACCGAATCCTCAGCACCCTTGCGGTCGCGCTGCTGTCCGCATCCGCCGCGCTCGCGGTGCCGCCTTCCGCGCTCGATCTGCCGCAGATCGGCGAGCCGGCCGACAACACCCTGTCGCCGACGCAGGAAAAGCAGCTGGGCTCGCGCGTCATGGCCCAGCTCTACGCCGGCGGCTACATCCTCGAAGATCCGGAGATCACCGACTACATCTCGACGATGGGCTGGAAGCTGGCCGCCGCCAGCAGCACGGCGCCACCGCCGCTGACGTTTTTCGTCGTCAACGACCGGCGCATCAATGCCTTCGCCCTGCCGGGCGGCTTCATCGGCTTCAACGCCGGGCTGCTGCTGGCCGCCGACCACGAGAGCGAGGTCGCCGGCGTGATGGGACACGAGCTGGCGCACGTCACGCAGCGGCATATCGCGCGCACCGCCGAGGACACCGAAGTCGCCAACGTCGCCACCTGGCTGGCAGTGATCGCCGCGATCATCGCCGGCTCCGCCGATCCGGACGTCGTCATCGGCGCACTGTCCCTGGGCCAGACCCTGAGCTATCAGCGCCAGGTCAGCTACACCCGCGCGCACGAACAGGAGGCGGACCGCATCGGCATCCTGACGATGTCGAAGGCCGGTTACGACCCGGACAGCATGGCCAGCTTCTTCCAGAAGCTGGAGCAGCAGTCGCGTCTCTACGGCGGCGGCATCCCCGAGATCCTGCGCACCCATCCACTCAACACCAACCGTGTCGCCGAAGCACGGGCGCGCGCAGCGGAGATGCCGGCGGTCAAGCGCGTCGATCCGGTCGAGTTCGGCCTGATGCGCGCGCGCACCCGCGTCCTGTCGGCGGAACGGCCGAGCATCGCCGTGGACCATTTTGCGGGCAAGCTCGGCGCCGGGCAGGACGACGCGGAGATCCGCTACGGACTCGCCCTCGCCCTTGCGGAGCTCGGTCAGTACGCGCGCGCCAAGGACACGCTCGATCCCCTGGTCGAGAAATATCCCAAGCAGGTCAACGTGCAGCTCCTGGCCGGCCAGCTGCAGATGTGGACCGGCGATAGCGCTGGCGGGCTGGCGACGCTGGAACGCATGATCCGCCTCTACCCGCGCTATGCGCCGGCGATCCTGGCGTATGCGGAGGGTCTGATGGCCGCGCGCCGCCCGGAAGACGCCCGTCAGGTGTTGTTGTCCCACGAGCAGGCTCTGGGCGTGCAGCTGCAGACCTACAGCCTGCTCGCCCAGGCCGCACGCGAGAGCGGCAACATGGCGGAGGCCTCGTACCAGATGGCGAGCTATCTGTTCCTGCGCGGCGACGCCGGCAACGCGCTGGCCCAGCTGGATGCGGGCCTGCGGCTGCCCGATCTGGACGCCAAACAGCGCGCACGCCTGCTCGCCAAGCGCAAGGAAGTGCGGGATTCGCTGCCGAGCAACTGGCGCCCGCCCGGCGAGCGCGGGCGCGCCACCTGACCGGTCACAGCAGGCCGGCGGAACGCATCCAGTCGCGGCAGTCCTGCACCATCTCTTCGAGCGGCCGCGGGCGGTAGCCGAGTTCCTTCTGCGCCTTGCGGCTATGGCAGTAGAAGTTCTGCGCCAGCAGCGCGACGGCGTCCAGCGTGATGTCCGGTTCGCGTCCGAACATCGGCGCGATCCACTCCTCCAGGCGCGCGTAGGCTTTGAGGACGCCGGGATGCAGCGCGACGTAGCGGCGGCGCAGTCCCAGTGCATCGGCGATCGCGTTGGCGAAGCCGACATAGCTTGCCTGTGCGCCGCCGAGCAGATAGTTGTGCCCGACCTGGCCGCGTTCGGCCGCAGCGATCATCGCCACGGCGACCTCGCTGACGTGGCAGAAGCTGCCACCGCCCGGCGGCATCGCCGGCAGGCGCCCCTGCTTGACCAGCCGGAACATGCGCGCCCAGCTGCCAGTGTCGTAGCGGCCGATCATGTTCGCGGGGTTGAGAATCACCGCGCGCAGGCCGCTGCTGATGCCTTTGCGTACCTCACGCTCGGACAACGCCTTGCTGCGGATGTAATTGATCGGCACCGCACTGCCGCGCGTCGGTGTGTCCTCGGTGATCGTCCCGCCGTGCAGACCATAGGCGACGATGCTCGACGTGTGCACGAAGCGCTTGGCGCCCGCCTCCAGGGCGGCGCGCACGACGTTGCGCGTGCCGCGGACGTTGACCTTGGTCTGCTCGACCTGGACCCGCCCCCACAGGCTCGTGTTGCCGGCCACATGGAACACGCAATCGACGTGGCGCGGGATCAGATTCTTGAGGGATCGTGCATCGGTGATGTCGCCGACCACGCGGCCGACGCCGGGAAAGCGATCGAGAACGCTCAGGTCCGAGCTCGAGCGGTGCAGCGCGATGACGTCCCAGCCTTGCTGACGCAAAGCCTCGACCAGATTGAGGCCGACGAACCCCGTCGCCCCGGTGACGAACGCCGTCTTCGCCAAGCTGCCCTCCACCCACGATGCTTCGAGATTACCGCAGTCCGGGCCACTGCGGCACGAACTTTCACGCGCGCAGGACGTCGTCGGCCGGCGCCGTGGTGCCCCAGTGCTTGCAGCCCGGACACTGCCAGAACATCTGCTTCGGCGTGAAGCCGCAGTGACTGCACTGATACTTCGGCGTGGCCTCCATCAGCCTGAGCAAGGCCTTGCGGAGACTGGCCGCGGGCCGCCCGAGCCCCGAGTCGATCAGGTTGGGCTGGCGCTCGAGCGCTTCCAGGAACTCCGCGAGCACCGCGCGGCTCGGCCGGCTTTCGAGCCCCTGCACGAGGTGGTCCAGCGGATCGACGCCGGTTTCGGCCAGCAATCGCGCCTCGGCGACGAACGGCAGGCTGCTCGACGACATCTCCTTGGCATCCTTCAGGAACAACAGGAAACCGTCACGGTCGCCGTTGGCCGCGAAACAGCGCTGCAGAGGCTCGATCACGTCGGGCAGAAAACGCGGATCGTGCTCGAAGGCCTTCAGGTAGGCGCGCGCCGCCGCGGCGTGATCGCCGGCGGCTTCGCGCAGTTCGCCGAGCATCAGGTGCGCGCGCACGCAGGTGCGGTCCTCGCCCAGCGCCTGCTGCACCAGCCGGATCGCTTCATCCGTGCGCTTCTCGCGCCGCGCCTCCTCGGCCAGCTCACAGAAGTACTGCGCGATCGCGGCGCTCTGCGACTCGCCCTTGACGGCCTGCAGGCGCCGCGCCGCCTCGATGGCCGGCCGCCATTCACGGGCCTGCTCGTGGATCGTCCGGATCGCCTCGGCTGCTTCGACGGCGTAGGCCCCTTGCCCCGCCAGCTCGGTGAACAGCTGTTCGGCGCGATCCATCACACCTGCGGACATGTAGTCCTGCGCCAGCTCGTAGCGCGCCCGCAGCTGCACGGCCGGCGCCAGGCCGCCGCGCGTGGCCAGCGCTTCGTGCACCCGCAGCGCCCGATCGACCTCGCCACGCTTGCGGAACATGCGGCCCAGCTGCAGATGCAGTTCGGCTGTCGAGGGGTCGAGTTCGGCTGCAGTATTGAGCGCCGCGATGGCCTGATCGGGATCGTCGGACGCGATCTGGCCGATCAGTCCACCGAGCTGCTCGCCGCTGATCGCCGTCACGGCCGGCGACCGACGCCGGGCCAGCGCCCAGCCGAGCGCCATGCCCAGCGGCAGCAGCAACCACGAAAACAACGGATCAAGCACCGTGAGTCAGGGAATGCGGCAGCCGACCTTCGCAGATCATTGGCTGGCGCCGGTTTCGGTCGTCACGGGCAGATTGCGCAGGTTGCGCAGCTCGATCTCGAGCTCGCGGAGCTGGCGCGCGCTGCGCCGCAGCTCGAGACGCAGGCTGAGGAGGCGCGCACCGACCACGAGCAAGGCGACCACGACGCCTGCGCAGAACGCAAGGATCAGGACGGCGATCAAGGGCAGCTCCAGGACGCCGACCAGATAATCGAAGTGGACGGGCTGTGCGTTGAAATACCCGATCGCCGCACCCAGCACCAGCACCAGGATCAACCCGCCCATCAGCACGATGCGCGACATGTCGAGGCTCAGTCCGCGCTGCCGGTCACGGGCATCGGCGCGGCGGGGGACGCACTGTCACTGAGGTTGACCCGTTCGCGCATCTCCTTGCCCGGCTTGAAATGCGGCACGCGCTTGGGCGGGATGGTCACCGGCGCACCGGTCTTCGGATTGCGCCCGACGCGCGCCGGCCGGTGATGCAGCGAAAAGCTGCCGAAGCCCCGGATCTCGACCCGCTCGTCGCGTGCCAGTGCGTTGCTGATCTGGTCGAGCACCAGCTTCACCGCCAGTTCCACGTCCTTGTACATCAGGTGCGACTGGCGGTTGGCCAGCCGCTCGATCAATTCCGACTTGGTCATGGCGCTAGGCGCTGAGTATTCGTATCAGCTTGAACGATAAAGAAAAAAAGAGGGCCGCGCAAGCGCGGCCCCCGATCTGGATAGCGCACTCCGGGCGCCGCGCCCGGACCGGTATCAGTTGTTGCCTCCGCCCATCTGTTCCTTGAGCAGATCGCCCAGGCTGGTCTTGCCAGTGGCGGCATTGCGGCTGTACTCGGCCACCGCCTCCTGCTCTTCCTGGATCTCCTTTTCGCGGACCGACAGCTGGATCGTGCGGTTCTTGCGATCGA
Source organism: Fontimonas sp. SYSU GA230001 (assembly GCF_040066175.1). Classification (NCBI taxonomy): domain Bacteria; kingdom Pseudomonadati; phylum Pseudomonadota; class Gammaproteobacteria; order Nevskiales; family Nevskiaceae; genus Fontimonas; species Fontimonas sp. SYSU GA230001. Next base: position 42,435 of record NZ_JBEAAM010000004.1, on the reverse strand, counting down.
CACCGACGAAGCGCGCCTCGAGCGTGTCGCCTTCCTTGATCACCTTGGTCGCGTCCTCGACGCGCTCGCGGGCCAGGTCGTTGGCACGGATGTAGCCCTCGACCCCGTTGCCCAGGTCGATCACGGCGCCGCGCGGCTCGACCGAACGCACGATCCCCTTGACCACCGCACCCTTGGCATTGCGGGCGATGAACTCGGCCAGCGGGTCGGCACCGACCTGCTTGACGCCCAGCGAGATGCGCTCACGCGCGGCGTCGATCGCCAGCACCACGGCATCGAGTTCCTGACCCTTCTGGTAGCGACGGACCGCGACTTCGCCCGGCTCGTTCCAGTCGAGATCCGACAGGTGCACGAGGCCGTCGATACCGCCGTCCAGTCCGATGAAGATGCCGAAGTCGGTGATCGACTTGATCGCACCGTGCACGCGGTCGCCCTTCTGGTGGTTCTGCGCGAACTCCTCCCAGGGGTTCGGGCGGCACTGCTTCATGCCCAGCGAGATGCGGCGGCGCTCGCCGTCGATGTCGAGGATCATCACCTCGACCTCGTCGCCGACCTGCACGACCTTCGCCGGATTGACGTTCTTGTTGGTCCAGTCCATCTCCGAGACGTGCACCAGGCCTTCGACACCGGGCTCGATCTCGACGAAAGCGCCGTAATCGGTGATGTTGGTGACCTTGCCGAACAGGCGGGTCTTGTCCGGGTAGCGACGCTCGATATCGACCCACGGATCGGCACCCAGCTGCTTGAGGCCCAGCGAGACGCGACGGCGCTCGCGGTCGTACTTGAGCACCTTGACGTCGATTTCCTGGCCGACCGTCACGACCTCGCTCGGGTCCTTGACGCGCTTCCAGGTCATGTCGGTGATGTGCAGCAGGCCGTCGATGCCGCCGAGATCGACGAAGGCGCCGTACTCGACCAGGTTCTTGACGACGCCGCGCAGCACCACGCCTTCCTGCAGGTTGGCGAGCAGCGTGTCGCGCTCGGCGCTGTACTCGGCCTCGAGCACTTCACGACGCGAGACCACCACGTTGTTGCGCAGCTTGTCGAGCTTGATGACCTTGAACTCGAGCGGCTTGCCTTCGAGGTAGGCCGTGTCGCGCACCGGACGCACGTCCACCAGCGAGCCGGGCAGGAACGCGCGGACCGAACCGATATCGACCGTGAAGCCGCCCTTGACCTTGCCGGTGATCGTGCCGACCACCGTCTCCTTGTTCTCGAACGCCTTGCCCAGGCGCTCCCAGGTCTTGATGCGCTCGGCTTTTTCCTTGGAGAACTTGGTTTCGCCGAAGCCGTCCTCGACAGTTTCCAGCGCCACTTCCACGTCATCGCCGGCCGCGACCTTGAGTTCGCCGTCGATCATGAACTCCTGGATCGGAATCACGCCCTCCGACTTCAGGCCCGCATCGACGATCACGACATCGGGTTTGACCTCCAGCACCTTGGCGTTGACGATGGTGCCGGACTGCATGGACTGGCCACTCTTGAGGCTGGCCTCAAACAACTCAGCGAAACTTTCGCTCATCTAATCACTCGAAAAGTTGAACATCCCCTCGCGTCCTGCTCGGGGGCCCGTCAAAAGGAAACCGCCGGCTGCACATCCCTGTGGAGCCGGACCTGTCTTGTCTTGGAGACGCACGCTACGCCAAGCGGTGCCGCTGCAGCAGCGCTTCCACCTTCGACAGCACGTCTTGGGGGGAAAGCCCTGTCGTATCAACCACTTCCGCATCATCGGCCGGCTTGAGCGGCGCAATGGCGCGGTTGCGGTCGCGCTCGTCGCGGGCGCGAATCTCCTCGCAAAGGGGCGCGAGTGTAGCCTTTATCCCTTTTTCGCTCAACTGCTTGAGCCGGCGCAGCGCGCGTTCCTCGGGACTCGCGTCCATGAAGATCTTGAGGACCGCGTCGGGGAACACGATCGTGCCCATGTCGCGGCCATCCGCGATCAATCCCGGTGCACGGCGGAAATCCTTCTGCCGCTGCAGCAGCGCGGCACGCACCGCCGGCGCCGCGGCGATCAGCGACGCGAGCGCGCCGGTCGATTCTTTGCGCACGTCGTGGGTCCAGTCCTCGCCGCCGACCAGGATCGCCTCGTCGTCCTCGGTCATCCCCGCGAAGCGGATGTCGAGCGCCGGTGCCAGCGCTGCGACGGCGCCCGCGTCATGCAGGTCGATCCCGCGCCGGTGCGCAGCCAGGGCGAGAATGCGATAGAGCGCGCCGCTGTCGAGCCGGTGCCAGCCCGGCAGGCGCTGTGCCAGCCAGCGCGTCACCAGCCCCTTGCCGACGCCGCTGGGACCGTCCACGGTGACGACCGGCGTCGCGGGTCCGCGATGCGTGAGACCTGAGTCCTGGGGCGTGGACGGCCGGGCCATGTCAGGTCGAGGTCAGTGCAGCCAGCTGCGCGAAGTAATCCGGGAAGGTCTTGGAGACGCAGCCGGGGTCGTTGATGCGGACGTTCACGCCACCGCAGGCAACCAGAGAGAAACTCATCGCCATGCGATGGTCGTCGTAGGTGTCGATGCTCGCCGCACGCAGCACGGTCGGCGGTTCGATGCGCAGGTAGTCGGCACCGACCTCGACGCGCGCGCCCACCTTGGTCAGCTCCGTCGCCATCGCTGCGATGCGGTCGGTCTCCTTGACGCGCCAGCTGCCGATGTTGCGCAGCACGCTCGGTCCGTCGGCGAACAACGCGATCACTGCCGCGGTCATCGCCGCGTCCGGAATGTGGTTGAAGTCGGCGTCGATCGCACGTGGACGGAAGCCCGCGGCGAGTCCGATCGAGCGCGCCTCGGTCCAGTCATCACCCTGCGCGATCTCGGCGCCCATCGCCGTGAGCACCTCGGCGAAGCGCACGTCGCCCTGCAGGCTGCTGCGACCCATGCCGAGCACGCGCACCGGCCCGCCGGCGAGTGCGCCGAGCGCCAGGAAGTATGATGCCGACGAGGCATCGCCTTCCACGGCGAATACGCCCGGCGAGCAATAGCGCGCACCGGCGGCGACGGTGTAGCGCGGGGCGCCCGATGCACCTGCACCGCGTTCCACTTCGACACCGAAGCGCCGCATCAGCGCGATGCTCAGGTCGATGTACGGACGTGAGATCAGCTCGCCCTCGACCTGCACGGTCAGCGGCTGCTCGCGCGCCAGCAGAGGTGCCGCCTGCAGGATGCCGGTCAGGAACTGGCTGGACGCGTCGCCGCGCACGCGCACCGGCTGCGCCACGCGCGGCAGCGCAGGCTCGATCAGCAGTGGCGGAAAACGTTCACGCTCCAGGTAAGTGATGCGCGCGCCTAGCGGCCGCAGTGCATCGACGAGATCACCGATCGGCCGCTCGTGCATGCGCGGCACGCCCGACAGCCGGTAACGGCCGTCCATGAAACACAGCACCGCGACCAGCGTGCGGATCGACAATCCGGAGTTGCCGACGAAAATCTGCGCCTCGCGCAGCGGAAAACGCGCCGCTCCGCGCACACACAGACCCGCCTCACCTTCATCGTGCAGTGGCACCCCGCAGGCGCGCAGGGCTTCGCGCATCACGCGCGTGTCGTCGGAATCGAGCAGACCGGTCAGCCGCGTCTCGCCTTGTGCAAGACTGGCCAGCAGCAGCGCGCGGATCGATACGCTCTTGGAACCCGGCAGCCGCAAGGTACCGCGCGCCCCGCGGATCGGCGCCAGGTCCAGAAAGGGCGGCATCGCTACGCTCATTCGATCTGCGCGAGATAGCGTTCGCGTGCCGCGCGCGCCCGCTCGAACAGCCGCTTCAGATCATCCCAGCGCGACTCGCGCATCATCGTCCGGATCTGCCGCAGCTCGTCGATCTGCCGGTCGAGCAGGCTGCCAACGGCCGCGGCATTGGCGCGCACGATGTCGTGCCACATCTGCGGCGAACTCGACGCGATGCGCGTGAAGTCGCGGAAACCGCCGCCGGCATTGGAGAAGATGTCGTGGTCCCGATCGAGCTGCGCCAGCATATCGACGAAGCTGTATGCGAGCACATGCGGCAGATGTGAGGTCGCGGCGAAGATCGCGTCATGACGGCGCGCGTCCATCTCGACCACCCGCGCGCCGACCGCCTCCCACAGACGGGTGACCAGCGCCTGTGCGGTCCTGTCCTGCTGCGCATGTGGCGTGACGATCACACGATGCCGGCGGAACAGGTCCGGCTGCGAATGGGCAACGCCACTCTTCTCGGTGCCGGCGATCGGATGCGCCGCGACGAACCGTGGCGGCAGCTTGCCGCAGACGCGTTCGACGTCATCGAGCACCGACTGCTTGGTGCTGCCGACGTCGGTGACGATCACGTCCGCCTTGAGCGCCGGCAGACACGCGCGCAGCGCCTCGGCGGTGTGCAGGACCGGCACGGCCAGCACCACGACGTCCGCGTCGCCCACCGCCGCGGCCGCGGTGTCGTGCACGTGATCGACGACGCGCAATCGCTGGGCCGCGTCGCGCTGTGCCGGATCGGGATCGTAACCGGCGATCGGGCCGGCGGCGCCGGCCTCGCGCAAGGCTCGCGCCAGCGAACCGCCGATCAGTCCCAGGCCGATGATCGCCAGACGCGGCGCACTCATCCCCGCAGAACCTCCTTCAGCGCACCCAGGAAACGATCGTTCTCGGCGACGGTGCCGACGGTCACGCGCAGGAAATTCGGCAGGCCGTAGGAACCCATCGGCCGCACGATCACGCCGCGTTCGAGCAGACCCTGGTGGATGGGCTGGGCATCGCGGTGGAAATCCACGGTGACGAAATTCGCCTGCGATGGCAGAACGCCCAGGCCGAGCGCCCGCAGCTCGCGCGTCAGGCGCGCACGTTCGCGCGCGTTCAGTTCCACCGACTGGGCGACGTGCGCCTGGTCGTCCAGGGCCACCTCGGCGGCGAGCAGCGCGAGACTGTTGTTGTTGAACGGCTGGCGCACGCGGTTGAGCAGATCGGCCACGTCCGGATGCGAGAACGCATAGCCGACGCGCAGCCCGGCGAGCCCGTACACCTTCGAGAACGTGCGCGCGACGAGCAGGTTCGGGAACTGGTCGAGCCAGCGTCGCGTATCGGGACGCAGTGCCGGGTCCTGATACTCGAAATAGGCCTCGTCGAGCGCGACGATGACGTCCGGCGGAACCTGGCGCAGGAAGTCCTCGATCGCCTGCGGCTCCAGCCAGGTGCCGGTCGGGTTGTTCGGATTGGCGACGAACACCAGCGCCACATCCGGCCGGCCGCGCAGCACGCGCGCGAACGCGGCCATGTCGTGCCCGTAAGGCATCGGATCCTCAGCCGGCCTGGCCGGCACGACGACACTCTCGGCCGACTGCGCCTGGGCAGCGAGTGGGTACACCGCGAAGGCGTACTCCGAAAACATCACCGCACGGCCGGGTCCGGCATAGACGCGCGCGAGAAATTCCAGGATGTCGTTGGAACCATTACCCAGCGTGATGCGTTCCGGCGCGATGTCGAACATCCGCGCCAGCTTCTGCTTGAGCCGATGACCGCTGCCGTCCGGATACAGCGCCAGATTCTGGCTGGCCACGGCCTCGGCCAGTGCCGCCCGGACCTTCGGGCTCATGCCCAGCGGGTTTTCGTTCGACGCGAGCTTGATCGCGCTCTTGACGCCCAGGCGCCGCTGCAGTTCGTCGATCGGCATGCCCGGCGTATAGGGCTCGATGCCGAGGATGCCCGGCGCGGCGTGCGTGTGGAGTGTCTGTCCCATTGCGATCCCGAAAGAATCAGACGACGGCCCGGGGATACGAACCCAGAATCTTGAAAAATCCGGCCGCGGCGCTGACCTCGTCCAGCGCCTTGCGGACTGCCGGCGTCGCGGCGTGGCCGACGAAGTCGATGAAGAAGTAGTAATCCTGCACCGCCGAGCCGCGCACCGGGCGTGACTCGATGCGCGTCATGTCGAGACCCGCGTTGGCCAGCGGCTGCAACAGCTTCAGCAGCGAGCCCGGCTGGTTGCGATGTCCGGACAGCACGATCGACGTGATGTCCTGCCCGGTCGGCGCCGGATCCTGCTTGCCCAGCACCAGGAACCGCGTGGTGTTGTTGGGATCGTCCTCGATGTTCGAGGCCAGGATGTTGAGCGCGTTGATGCGGCCAGCCTGAAGGCTGGCGATCGCTGCGACGCCCACACCTTCGGCGCGGGCCTGCGCGGCCGCCTGGCCGTTGCTGGAGACGGTCTCCCGGATCGCCTTGGGCAGTTTGGCGTCGAGCCACTTGCGGCACTGTGCGAACGACTGGGGGTGCGAGTAAACCTTGGTCACCTTGTCCAGATCGGTTCCGGCCGACAGCAGGTGGTGGTGCACGGGCAGCATGACTTCGCCGCAGATGCGCAGCTTGGTGAACACCAGTTCGTCGAGCGTGTGGCTGACGACACCGCCGGTCGAATTCTCGACGGGCACGACGCCGTAGTCCGCGGCGCCGCTTTCGACGTCGCGGAAGATCTCGTCGATCGCGTGCATCGGCCGCGCGCGCACGCTGTCACCGAAGTGCTTGAGCACGGCGGCCTGCGTATAGGTGCCTTCGGGGCCCAGGTACGCGACGGTCAGCGGCGACTCCAGCGACAGGCAGGCCGACATGATCTCGCGCATCAACCGCGCGATCGCCTCGTCGGTCAGCGGCCCGCCGTTGGCCTGATTGCGCGCGATCACCGCGCGCAGCACTTCGGCCTCGCGCGCCGGACGATAGTGATCGCCCGTGTCGCCCATGCGCTGCTTGATGTGCGCGATCGCCTGCGCGATACGCGCACGCTGCGAGATCAGCGACTGGATCTGTTCGTCCAGCGCATCGATCTGCTGGCGTGCCTGGGCCAGTTCGTTCTGCGTCATGGATGGATCGGAAATGGCTGGGAGCGCGATTGTACGCAGTTTTGCACCGCACCCCCGCCCGCGTTCGACTGCAGGAGGAATGACACCGAGTCACTCCCCCTGCCGTTCCGAACGGTGTCAGCGCGCCGAGATCACCCGCACCGCGAGCACGCCCTGGATCGCACGGATCTCCGCAGCCGCATCCTCCGACACCGGCGAATCGACATCGACGATCGTGTAGGCCAGATCACCGCGCGACTTGTTGAGCAGGTCGGCGATGTTGAGCGTGCGCTTGGCCAGCGCCGTGGAGATCTGGCCGACCATGTTGGGCACGTTCTCGTTGACGATGCACAGCCGGGTCTTGCCCGGCAGCAGCGGCAGTACGGCCTCGGGAAAGTTCACCGAGTTGCGGATGTTGCCGGCTTCGAGGAACTCGCGCAGCTGGTCGGCGACCATCACCGCGCAGTTGTCCTCAGCCTCGATCGTGGACGCACCCAGGTGCGGCGTGGCGATGACACGCGGGTGGCCCTTGAGCGCGTTGGACGGGAAATCGCAGACGTAGGCGTGCAGCTTGCCATCGTTGAGCGCCTCGATCACCGCAGTCTCATCGACGATCGCCTCGCGCGCGAAGTTGAGCACCACACCCTGCTTCTTCATCAGCTTGATGCGCTCGGCATTGACGAGCTTGCGCGTCGCGTCGAGCAGCGGCACGTGCACCGAAACGAACTGCGACTTCGACATCAGGTCGTCCACCGACAGCGCCTGGCGCACGCCGGAGTTGAGCTGCCAGGCATTCTGCACGGTCATCGCGGGGTCATAGCCGTACACCGTCATCCCCAGTTCCAGCGCCGCATTGGCCACCTTGACGCCGATCGCGCCCAGGCCGATGACACCGAGCGTGCGTCCCGGCAGCTCGAAACCGACGAACTTCTTCTTGCCGTTCTCGACCGCCTCGTGCATCGCCTTGTCGTCGCCGTCGAGCTTCTTCACGAAGTCCAGTGACTGCGGGATGTTGCGCGCTGCGAGGAACAGTCCGGCCAGAACCAGTTCCTTGACCGCATTGGCGTTCGCGCCCGGCGCATTGAACACCGGCACGCCGCGCTTGGACATCGCGGCCACCGGGATGTTGTTGGTGCCCGCGCCGGCGCGGCCGATCGCCTTGACCGTGGCCGGAATGTCGAGCTTGTGCATGTCCGCCGAGCGCACCAGGATCGCGTCTGGATGCGCGATCTCGGACGCGATCTCGTAGTTCTCGCGCGGCAGGCGCTCGAGACCGTTGATGGAGATGTTGTTGAGGGTCAGGATCTTGAACATGGATGAATACCGGGAACCGAGAATGGGGAGTCGGGAATCGTAAAAGCGGGTTCTGGGCAGGTCTTGACGATTCCCCATTCCCGATTCCCGATTCCCGTCGTTTCAACCGCGCGTGCGCGCAAATTCCTTCATGTAATCGACCAGCGCCTGCACGCCTTCGAGCGTCATCGCGTTGTAGATCGACGCACGCATACCGCCGACCGAGCGGTGACCTTTCAGGCCGGACAGGCCGGCCGCCTTCGCGCCCTTGAGGAAATCGGCGTCCAGTTCGGCATTGGCCAGCGTGAACGGCACGTTCATGCGCGACCGATGTTCCTTCCGGACCGGGTTGCGATAGAACGACTGCGAGTCGATGTAGTCGTACAGCAGCGCCGCCTTGCGCGCATTGCGCTCACCCACCGCCTGCAGCCCGCCGTTGTCCTTGATCCACTTGAACACGAGGCCCGACACGTACCACGCGAAGCACGGCGGCGTGTTGAGCATCGACTCGTTGTCGGCCATCTGCTTGTAATCGAAGATGCCCGGCGTCGTCGGCAGCGCCTGGCCGATCAGGTCCTCGCGCACGATGACGATCGTGATGCCCGACGGACCGATGTTCTTCTGCGCGCCGGCGTAGATCAGGCCGTACCTGGTGACGTCGATCGGGCGCGACAGGATGTTCGAGGACATGTCGGCGACCAGCGGCACGCCGTGCGTGTCCGGCTCCTGATGAAACTCGACGCCGTGGATCGTCTCGTTGGGCGTGATGTGCACGTAGGCTGCATCCGGGTCGAGCTTCCAGCCCGCCGGATCCGGGATGTGCGTGAACTTGTCGGCCTCGCTCGACGCCGCGATGTTGACCTTGGCGTACTTGCCGGCCTCTTTCGCCGCCTTCTTGCCCCAGTCGCCGGTCAGCACGTAATCGACGCCGGCCCTGCCGCGCAGCAGGTTCATCGGCACGTAAGTGAACTGGCCGGTCGCGCCGCCCTGCAGGAACAGCACCTTGTAGTTGGCTGGGATGTGGGCGATCTCGCGCAAGGTCTTCTCGGCGTCCTGCGCGATGCTCATGAACTCCTTGTCGCGGTGCGACATCTCCATCACCGACATGCCCGAGCCCTGCCAGTCGAGCAGTTCGGCCTGAACCTGCTGAAGCACGCTGAGCGGCAGCGTCGCAGGGCCGGCGCTGAAGTTGATAATTCTTTTCATGTCAGCCTCTTGGGTTGAAAAGCGAAAGTGGGGAATGATGTCCTGTCACGACCAGCGTTCGACGTCCAGATTCGGCACCGCGGCGAACGCCTGGGCGCGGTCGGTGACCAGCACCAGCTGATGCGCGAGCGCGGTGGCCGCCTGCAGCAGGTCGAGCGCCGCGAGCTTGTCACCGGCCGCCTGCAGGTAGGCGCCGAGATTCACCGCCTGCTGCGCCTCTGCCGCGCCGAAGTCGAGCACCTTCACCGCCGACAGGAACTCCTTCAGCAGCCTGCCGTAGCGCGCCTGGCCGCGCGGCTGCAGCCGCAGCGCCGTTTCCGCCTCCATGCGCGCGACCACCGACACCGCCACCTCGGTCGGCTTGAGCTGCGCGAGGCGCAGCACCACCGGCAACCGGCCCTTGACGGCCGCCGCCAGCATGTCCGAATCGAGCAGGTACTTCACCACCGGACCTCGGTCTCGGCCGGGATCGCTGCGCGCCAGGCCTGGAAGTCCAGCGTGTCCTCGGTCAGTTCCGGCGCCGGGTTGCGGAAGTGCGCACGCAGCGCATCGGGCCAGTCGCGTTCCTCGTTGCGCGCCAGCCATTCCTGCACCGCGGTCACGATGATGCGGTTGCGTGTCATACCCGAGCGCTCCACCGCCTGGTTCAGGCGCGCGAGCGTCGCTTCGTCGAAATGCACGCTGAAATTCATACGCGTAGTCTCACCTAACAGGTCATGTTAGTCAATTAGCCGATCAAAAGGCCGTGGATCCGCAGACTCCACGGCCCGGACGGCCGGCGCGACGCCCGACTACTCGGATTCGGACTCGGGCGCCGCCGCCAATTCACTCCCGTCCACATCCTCGCCCACGATGCGATCGACGCCGACCAGGCGGTCGTTTTCGCCCGGCCGCATCAGGCGCACGCCCTGGGTGTTGCGGCCCATGCTGCGCACGTCGCTGGTCTTGAAGCGGATCAGGATGCCTGCTTCGGAGATCAGCATCACCTCGTCGCTCTCGCCGACCGCGACCGCGCCGATCAGGCGTCCGGTCTTGTCGGACAGGGCTTGCGCGATGACGCCCTGGCCACCCCGGCCGCGGCGCGGGAACTGATCGACCGCCGTGCGCTTGCCGTAGCCCAGTTCCGAGACGGTGAGGATGTCGGCACCGTTGGCGACGATCAGCGCGATCACGCGCGCCCCTTCTGCGGCGGTGTCGGCACCCTCGTCGATCGACTCGTCGGCGACGGACTCCTCGCTCTCGTCCTCGGAGCCGGCGAACGCCTTGAGCAGGCGCATGCCGCGCACGCCGGTGGCACCGCGGCCCATGCTGCGCACGTCGCCCTCGTGAAAGCGGATCGCGCGACCGGCATCCGAGATCAGGATCACGTCGTTGTCGCCGTTGGTCAGCGCCACGCCGACCAGTTCGTCATCGACGCGCAGATCGACGGCGATGATGCCGTTCGCCCGCACGTTCTGGAACGCGGTCAGCTCGGTCTTCTTCACCGTGCCGCGACGCGTGACCATGAACACGTAGGGGATCTGGCCCGGCGCGGTCGCGTTCGGCGGCGGCTGGTCGAAAGCCTTGATCGGCAGCACCGCGTTGATCTTCTCGCGCTCTTCCAGCGGCAGCAGGTTGTTGAACGGCTTGCCGCGCGAACCGCGCGAACCCGACGGCAGCTCGAACACACGCAGCTTGTAGCACTTGCCCTGACTGGAGAAGCACAACAGCGTGTCGTGCGAGTGCGCAACCCACAGGCGATCGACGAAATCCTCGTCCTTGGTGGTCGCCGCCAGCTTGCCGCGCCCGCCGCGGCGCTGCGCCTGGTACTCGTCCAGCGGCACGGCCTTGACATAGCCTTCGTGCGAGAGCGTCACCACCATGTCCTGCGGCGGGATCAGATCCTCGCGCGCCATGTTCAGGGCGGCGTCGGTGATCTCGGTGCGGCGTGCGTCGCCGTACTGTTCCTTGATTTCGAGCAACTCGGCGCGGATCACCGCCAGCAGCCGCGCTTCCGAGCCGAGGATGTCGAGGTAATCGAGGATGCTGTCCAGCAGCTCCTTGAACTCGTCGTGGATTTTGTCCTGCTCCAAACCGGTCAGGCGGTGCAGACGCAGATCGAGAATCGCCTGGGCCTGGGCTTCCGACAGGCGGTAGCCGCCATCGACGATGCCGAACTCGGCGGCCAGATCCTGCGGCCGCGACGCATCGCTGCCCGCGCGTTCCAGCATCGCGCTGACCGGCCCGGGTGACCACAGCCGCGCCATCAGTCCCGCCTTCGCTTCGGCCGGACTGGGGCTGCGCTTGATCAGCTCGATGATCTCGTCGATGTTGGCGAGCGCGACCGACAGGCCTTCCAACACGTGGGCGCGTTCGCGCGCCTTGCGCAGCAGATAGCGCGTGCGTCGCGTCACCACCTCACGGCGATGGCGCACGAAGATTTCGAGCAGCTGTTTGAGCGACAGCAGGCGCGGCTGGCCGCCGTCGAGCGCGACCATGTTGAGATTGAAGCTGTCCTGCAGCTGCGTGTGCTGGAACAGGTTGTTGAGCACGACCTCGGCATTCTCGCCGCGGCGCAGTTCGATCACGACGCGCGTGCCGTCCTTGTCCGATTCGTCGCGCAGCTCGGTGATGCCCTCGATGCGCTTGTCCTTGACCAGCTCGGCGATCTTTTCCAGCAGCCGCGCCTTGTTCACCTGGTACGGCAACTCGGTGACGATGATCGCCTGCTTGTCGCTGCCGATGTCCTCGAAATGCGTGCGCGAGCGGATGACGATGCGGCCACGCCCGGTGGCGTAGGCATCGACCAGGCCATGCGCGTCGAGCAGCAGGCCCGCTGTCGGAAAATCCGGCGCCGGGATGTGCTGCATCAGCTCGCGCAGCTCGATGTCCGGCTTGTCGATCAGCGCGACGCAGCCGTCGATCACTTCCGAGAGATTGTGCGGCGGGATGTTGGTCGCCATGCCCACCGCGATGCCGGAGCTGCCGTTGACCAGCAGCTGCGGGATGCGCGTCGGCAGCACGCTCGGCTCGGTTTCCGAGCCGTCATAGTTCGGCTGGAAATCGACCGTTTCCTTGTCGATGTCGGCGAGCAGCTCGTGCGCGAGCCGCGCCATGCGCACTTCGGTGTAACGCATCGCCGCCGGCGCGTCGCCATCGACCGAACCGAAGTTGCCCTGGCCGTCGATGAGCACGTAGCGCATCGAGAAGTCCTGGGCCATGCGCACCATCGTGTCGTACACGGCGGAGTCGCCGTGCGGGTGGTACTTACCGATGACGTCGCCGACGATGCGCGCCGATTTCTTGTACGGCTTGTTGTAGTCGTTGCCCAGTTCCTTCATCGCGTAGAGCACGCGACGGTGCACGGGCTTGAGGCCGTCACGCGCGTCCGGCAACGCGCGGCCGACGATCACGCTCATCGCGTAATCGAGGTAACTGCGCCGCATCTCGTCTTCGAGATTGACGCTGAGGACTTCCTTGGCGAAATCGGTCATGGCAGGTACCCGCCGGCGCGCCTGAAGCGGCCGGCTCTCGGTCGAACAATCGAGCGGATCGCGGGTCCGGAGAGGCCCGTCTATTTGTCGATAAATCTTAACACGGACCGACCCTTGCCCGGGTCTTTTAGCCCAGCAGCGCCGCGACCGTGTCGCGGGTCGGCGCCAACACCACGCCGCGCTCGCAGACCAGGGCGTCGATCAGCTCGGCCGGGGTCACGTCGAACACGGGATTGAAGGCATCGTAGTTCTGCGGCGCGACCGGCTGCCCGCGGAAGCCGGTCAGCTCGGATGCCGGACGCTCCTCGATCGGAATCTCGGCGCCGCTGCGGCAGCGCAGGTCGAAGGTGCCGCTGGGCGCGACGACCATGAACTTCACGCCGTGACGCCGTGCCGCCACGGCCAGCGCGTAGGTGCCGATCTTGTTCGCGGTGTCGCCGTTCGCGGCGATGCGGTCGGCGCCGACGATCACCCAGTCGATCTTCTCGCACGACATCAGGTGCGCGGCCGCGCCGTCGGCAATCAGGCGCGCCGGGATGCGCTCCTGCTGCAGCTCCCAGGCGGTCAGCCGCGCGCCCTGCAGCCACGGCCGCGTCTCGGTGTTGTAAACCATCGCGATGCGATGGCGCGCGTGCGCGCTGCGGATCACGCCCAGCGCCGTGCCATGCCCGCCGGTCGCCAGCGCGCCGGTATTGCAATGCGTGATCACGCGCGCGCCGGATGGCAGCAATTCGGCGCCGAGTTCACCCATGCGCAGGTTCTGCGCCAGGTCTTCCTCGTGGATGCGCACCGCCTCCGCTTCGAGGCTGGCGACGTCACGCCGCGTCAGCCAGACGCCGCGCATGCGCTCCAGCGCCCAGCGCAGGTTCACCGCCGTCGGCCGCGAGGCCGCCAGCATCTCGAAGGCGCGGTCGAAGTCGTCGGGCTGTGCACGCACCGCCAGCACCAGTCCGTAAGCGGCTGCGATGCCGATCGCCGGCGCGCCGCGCACCGCCATCGCGTGAATCGCCTCGCCCACCTCGCCCGCCGTGCGGCAATCGAGATAGCGCTCTTCCTGCGGCAGCACGCGCTGGTCGAGCAGGCGCAGCGAATCGGACAGCCAGGCGACGGGGCGGACGACGGATGACATGCAGGGGCTCGGCTAGAATGCGAGCCCGCATTGTACGTTTGGCCGCCCTCACCATGATGACCGTCGACCTGCTGGTCGCACCGCGCTGGCTGGTTCCGATCGTGCCCGCCGGCACGGTGCTCGAACAACACGCGCTGGTCGTCGATGCCGGCCGCATCCTCGATGTGCTGCCGCTGGCCGAGGCGCGCAGCCGCTATGCGCCGCGCGAGACGCTGGCGCTGGAACGGCACGCACTGATGCCGGGTCTGGTCAACGCGCACACGCACGCGGCGATGAGCCTGCTGCGCGGCGTCGCCGACGACCTGCCGCTGATGGACTGGCTGCAGAACCACATCTGGCCGGCCGAGGGCACGCACGTCGGCGAACGCTTCTGCGAGGACGGCGCGCGCCTGGCCTTCGCCGAGATGATCCGCGGCGGCACGACCTGCGTGAACGACATGTACTTCTTCCCGGACGCCAGCGCGCGTGTCGCCGTCGAGGCGGGGCTGCGTGCCACGGTCGGCCTGATCGCGATCGACTTCCCCAGCGCCTGGGCGAAATCCGCCGACGAGTACATCCACAAGGGCCTCGAACTGCACGACGCGCTCAAGCACGAACCGCGGGTGCGCACAGTCTTCGCCCCGCACGCGCCCTACACCGTGTCCGATGCGCCGCTGCTGAAAATCCGCCAGTACGCCAACGAACTGGGCATCGGCATCCACATGCACGTCCACGAGACCGCCGGCGAGGTGGCGATGGCGGTGCAGGCCAGCGGCAAGCGGCCGTGGCAGCGCCTGCGCGAACTGGACCTGCTCGGACCGGATTTCATCGCCGTGCACATGACCCAGCTGACCGACGAGGAGATCGCGCAGGTCGCCGAGTTCGGCGTGCACGTCGCGCACTGCCCGGAGTCGAACCTCAAGCTCGCCAGCGGCTTCGCGCCGGTCGGCAGTCTGATCAGCGCCGGCGCCAACGTCGCGATCGGCACCGATGGCGCGGCCAGCAACAACGACCTCGACCTGCTCGGCGAGATGCGCACGGCGGCGCTGCTGGCCAAGGCCGTCGCCGCCGACGCCCGTGCCGTACCCGCGGCGACGGCGCTGCACATGGCGACGCTGGGCGGCGCGCGCGCGCTGGGCCTGGATGCGGAGATCGGCAGCCTCACTGCAGGCAAGTCCGCGGACTTCATCGCGGTCGATCTATCGGCCGCCAACACCCAGCCGGTGTACCACGTGCTGTCGCAGCTCGTCTATGCCGCTGGACGCGAGCAGGTCAGCGACGTGTACGTCGCCGGCAAGGCGCTGATGCGGGAGCGCCAGCTCATGACGCTCGACGAGACCGCCATCCTCGCGCGTGCCGAGGAATGGCGCAGGAAAATCGCACCGTGACCAATGTAGATGACCAGGAGATCGCCCACTTCGACCGGCTCGCCGCACGCTGGTGGGACCCGCAGGGCGAGATGCAGGCGCTGCACGCGATCAACGGCCCGCGCACCCGCTATGTCGAACGCTGCGCCGGCGGCCTGCGCGGCAAGTCTGCCGTCGATGTCGGCTGTGGCGGCGGCATCCTGACCGAGGCCCTGGCCGAGGCGGGCGCGCAGGCGCTGGGCATCGACCTGGCCGGCGAGGCGCTGGACGTCGCGCGCGCCCATGCGCGGCAGAAGGGTCTGGCCCTCGAGTACCGTCGGATCGCCGTCGAGGAACTGGCGGCGGAGCGGCCCGAATCCTTCGACGTGGTGTGCTGCATGGAGATGCTGGAGCACGTGCCCGATCCGGCATCGGTCGTCGCCGCGTGCGCGCGACTCGCCCGCCCGGGCGGCACGCTGGTGTTCTCCACGATCAACCGCAATCCCAAGTCCTTCGCGCTGATGATCGTCGGCGCCGAGTACCTGACCGGCCTGGTGCCGCGCGGTACGCACCAGTACGAGAAGTTCATCCGCCCGTCGGAGCTGGGCGACTGGGCGCGCGCAGCGGGCCTGGACATCGTCGGCCTCAAGGGCCTGCGCTACAACCCGCTGCTGCGCAGCGCGACGCTTGCCGACGACGTCGATGTGAATTACCTGATGCACTGCCAGAAACCGTGAACCGGGAATCCGTCATTGCGCCTCGCTGGCAGGGCACGGCGATACGGGCGGTGCTGTTCGATCTGGACGGCACGCTGGTCGATACCGCGCCCGACCTGGGCGCCGCCGCCAACGTCGTGCGCGAGCGCGCCGGACTGGCACCGCTGCCGCTGGCCGAGTACCGCAGCCATGCGTCGGCCGGCGCGCGCGGCCTGATCGGCAAGGCACTGGGCATCGGTCCCGAGCACCCGGACTACCCGGCACACCGCGAGCTGTTCCTCACTCACTACCGCGCACACATCGCCGAGCGCTCGCGCCTGTTCGATGGCATCGACACCCTCCTGCGGCGCATCGAATCCGGCGACCGGCGCTGGGGCGTGGTCACCAACAAGCCGTCCTGGTTGACGCGGCCGCTGCTCGACGCACTGGACCTCAGTGCACGCTGTGCGTGCTCGGTCAGCGCCGACGAGGTCGCCCAGGCCAAACCCGCGCCGGACAGCCTGCTGCGCGCCTGCGCCCTGCTCGGGCTCGAACCATCGGCCTGCGTCTATGTCGGCGACGACGAACGCGACATCGTCGCCGGCCGTGCCGCCGGCATACCGACGATCGCGGCGGCCTGGGGCTATCTGGGCAATGGCGCGGCGATCTCCGACTGGGGCGCCGACGCGATCGTCGAAACGCCCAACACCCTGACCGAACTGCTCCACGCCTGATCCGATTCCATGCCCGCACTGCCGCCTGACGATTACCATCCGCCGAAGGACATGCTCGCCGGCCGCCGCATCCTCATCACCGGCGCCGGTGACGGCCTGGGCCGCGCCGCGGCGCTTGCCTGTGCTGCGCATGGCGCGACCGTGATCCTGCTCGGCCGCACGGTGAGGAAGCTGGAATCGACTTACGACGCGATCGAACAAGCTGGCGGACCGACACCGGCGATCTACCCGCTGCATCTGAGCGGCGCGAGCTGGAAGGATTACGGCGATCTGGCCGACACCGTCGAACGCGAGTTCGGCGGCCTCGACGGCCTGCTGCACTGCGCAGTCCACTTCAAGGCCTTCACGCCGATGACCGACATCGATCCCAAGGACTGGATCGAGAGTCTGCAAGTCAATCTGACCGCCCCGTTCGCGCTGACACGGCACTTGCTGCCGCTGCTCGACGCCGCCGCCGACGCGTCCGTGGTGTTCGTCTCCGACCGTCACGGCCGCATCGCGCACGCCTACGACAACGTCTACGGCATCGCCAAGGCCGCCATCGAACAGATGATGAAGATCTGGGCGGCCGAGCTCGACGGCAAGCCGCACCTGCGCCTCAACAGTTTCGATCCCGGCCCGATGCGCTCGGGCGTGCGCCTGCGCGGCTATCCCGGCGAGTCGATCACCCAGGTCCAGCCCCCCGAGTCCGTGGCGCCGAAGCTGCTGTGGCTGCTCGGACCGGACAGTCGCGGCGTCAGCGGTCAGGCGCTGTAATCAACGCGTCGGGCGGCGAGCGCGCGGCTTGTTCGCCGACCGCCGCGGTTCCGGCCCGGCCGATCGCGGCGCCGATGACCGCTGCGCGCGTGGCCCCGACTTGGCCCGGGCGGCGCGCCGCTCCGGCTCCTCCAGGCCGACCGCCGCCATCAGCGCCTGCACTTCGGCGGGGGTCGCCTCGCGCGCCGTGCCGGACTTGATGCCGCGGCCCAGTTCGATCGGTCCGTAGCGCACGCGAATCAGGCGACTGACCTGCAGGCCCTGCGACTCGAACAGGCGCCGCACTTCGCGATTGCGCCCCTCGCGCAGCGTCACCGTGTACCACTGGTTCGAGGCTTCGCCGTCCTCGCCGGGCGCCGGGCGCATCGTATCGAAACGCGCCGGACCGTCGTCGAGTTCGACGCCCGTGGTCAGGCGGCGCACCAGGTCGTCGTCCACGACGCCGTGCACGCGCACCGCATACTCGCGCGGGATCTCGAAGCTGGGGTGGGTCAGCCGGCGCGCCAGCTCACCGTGATTGGTGAACAACAACAGGCCGGACGTGTTGATGTCGAGGCGGCCGACCGCGATCCAGCGGCCCTGTTCGAGCTTCGGCAGCTTGCGGAACACCGTGCGCCGACCTTCGGGGTCATCGCGCGTCACCACCTCGCCGACGCGCTTCTTGTAGATCAGGACGCGCGGGCTATCGGCCTTGCGCTGCAGTGCGACCGGCCGGCCATCGACGCGCACCTTGTCGTCGCGATCGATGGACTGTCCGATCTGGGCGGGCCGTCCGTTGACGAGGATGCGCCCCTCGGCGATCAGTCGCTCGATCTCGCGGCGAGACGCGATGCCAGCGGTCGCCAGTGCCTTCTGGATGCGCTCGGACATCAGTGCACGGTCGCGTCCGGCGGAGCGTCCACCGGCCGGGCCTCGTCTTCATCTTCGGCACCGGCCCCATCGGCGACGTGCGACACCTCGTGCAGCTGCTCACCCAATCTCTGCAAGGCCGCTTCGAGCTGCTGCGGGTCCTTGATCTCCGGCAGGCTCGGCAGATCGTCGAGCGACTTCAGATTCAGATCGTCGAGCAGCTGGTGCGTGGTCCCGAACAGCGACGGCCGGCCCGGCACTTCCTTGACGCCGACCTCGCGGATCCAGCCGCGCTCCAGCAGCGTGCGGATGATGTTCGGCGACAGGGCGACGCCGCGCACTTCCTCGATCTCGCCGCGGGTGATCGGCTGGCGGTAGCAGATCAGTGCCAGCGTCTCCAGCAGCGCCCGCGACAGGCGCGGCGGCTTTTCCTGCCAGAGGCGGGCGACCCACTCGCCGTACTCCTGACGCACCTGGATGCGGAAGCCGGACGCCACCTCGCGCAACTCCGCCGCGCGATCCGCGAGCGCGGCATCGAGCCGCGACAGCGCATCGCGCAGATCCTTCTTGCTCACGCCCAGCTCGTTGCCGAGCATGCGCTGCAGCTGCTCGATCGACAGCGGCTGGTCGGACGCCAGCAGCAGGGCCTCGAGCACGCGCTCCAGCATGCGGCCGCGGTCCTCGTCCACCGGCGGCAGCGCGGGCTCGATCAGATCGGGAACGCTGTCCTGGCTCATGTCACTTCTCCCTCGATGGTCGGCTCCACGTATCGGTCCGGCGGTGCGAGCAGGATCGGATCGAAAGGCGAGTCCTGACGCACGGCGATCAGCGTCGAACGTGCCAGTTCGAGCACGGCGAGAAAACAGACGACCACGCCCAGTCGCCCCTCCTCGACATCGATCAGATCGACGAAGCGCGCGGGCCCCTGACGCACGCGCGACAGGATGCGCGACATGCGCTCACGCACGCTCAACGGCTCGCGCGACACCTCGTGGTGCTTGAACAGCGCGCTGCGCTCCATCACGTCACGGAACGCCAGCACCAGCTCGCGCAGCGTCGGCATCGGCACCTGCGCGACCTGCGGGATCACTTCCGGCCGCGCCTGCGCGACGAACACGTCGCGGCCGACCCGCGGCAGCTTCTCGATGTTCTCGCCGGCCGTCTTGAAGCGCTCGTATTCCTGCAGGCGCCGCACCAGCTCCATGCGCGGATCGCCCTGCTCCACCGCCTCATCCGGCGGCGGGCGCGGCAGCAGGATGCTCGACTTGATCTCCGCCAGCAGCGCCGCCATCACCAGGTATTCGGCGGCGAGTTCCAGCTTGAGCTCGCGCATCAGCTCGATGTACTGGATGTACTGCTGCGTGATCTTGAGCACCGGGATGTCGAGGATGTTCAGGTTCTGCCGGCGGATCAGATACAGCAGTAGGTCGAGTGGTCCTTCGAAGGCCTCCAGGAACACCTCCAGCGCGTCCGGCGGGATGTAAAGATCCTCCGGCAGCTTGTCGATCGGCTGGCCGTGGACCTTGGGCGCGCGCATGGTGGGCTCGATCGGCGGCGCGGACTCGGTCGCTGGCATGGCTTCGTTCACGGATCTACTCCGGGATGAAGCCGAGCGCATCGTGCACGCGCCTGAGCGTCGCATCGGCGCGCGCGCTCGCCGACTCGGCGCCGGCGCGCAGCACGCGCGTGAGGCCATCGGTGTCGGCGCGCACCTCGCGGTAGCGCGCCTGTATGGGCTTGAGGATGTCGAGCACGGCGTCGGCCACCGCCTGCTTGAACCTGCCGTAACCCTGTCCGTGATACTGCTCGACGATCGCATCGAAGGACTGGCCGGTGCACGCGGACAGGATCGACATCAGGTTCGACACGCCGGGCTTGCCGGCGGGGTCGTAGCGGATCTCGTTGCCCAGATCGGTCACGGCGCGCTTGATCTTGCGCACGGCCACGTCGGGTTCGTCGAGCAGATAGAGCGCGTTGGTCGGCGCATCGTCGGACTTCGACATCTTCTTCGTCGGCTCCTGCAGCCCCATGATGCGCGCGCCCACCGGCGGGATCATCGGCTCGGGAACGGTGAACACCTCGCCATACAGGTTGTTGAAGCGGATAGCGACGTCACGGGTCAGCTCGAGGTGCTGCTTCTGATCGTCGCCGACCGGCACGGCATTGGCCTGGTACAGCAGGATGTCCGCCGCCATCAGCACCGGGTAGTCGAACAGACCGGCATTGATGTTGTCGGCGTTCTTTGCCGACTTGTCCTTGAACTGGGTCATCCGGCTGAGCTCGCCCATCTGCGTGTAGCAGTTCAGCACCCAGGCCAGGCGCGCATGCGCCGGCACGTGCGACTGCACGAACAGCACGTTCTTCGCCGGATCGAGTCCGCAGGCGATGTACAGCGCAAGGAACTCGTAGCAGCGCTCGCGCAGCACCGCCGGGTCCTGGCGCACGGTGATCGCGTGCAGATCGACGAGCATGTAGTAGCAGTCGTAGCGCTCGTTGAGCGGCAGCCAGTTCTTGATCGCGCCCAGGTAGTTGCCGAGCGTGAGATGGCCGGACGGCTGGATGCCGGACAGGACGACGGGTTTGCGCACGGTGGTCACGAGTGAAACCGGAGGCTAGAAATTGGAAGCGGCCGGCAGCCCGACGAGGCTGAGGACGACGAACTGAGCCAGCGCCAGCGGCCACTGCAGGATCTGTCCGAGCACACCGGTCGCCATCAGCACGACCAGAATGACCAGACCGTAGGGTTCGATGCGATCCAGGCGCCGCGCCACCGGCTCCGATACCAGGCCATTGAGCACGCGACCACCGTCGAGTGGGGGCAGAGGCAACAGGTTGAGCACCATCAGCACCAGGTTGATGAGGATTCCGGCGACCGCCATGTAACGCAGGCCCAGCCACAGTCCCTCGGTCACAGCCGCCCCGAGGGCGATCTTGAGCAGCAGCGCCCAGCCGATCGCCATGGCGAAATTGGACAGCGGGCCGGCGATGGCGACGACCGCCATGTCGCGGCGCGGATGGCGCAGATTGCGGAAATTGACCGGCACCGGCTTAGCCCAGCCGAAGAGGAAACCGCCGAGCGCCAGCAACAGCACCGGCACCAGGACCGTGCCCACCGGGTCGATGTGACGCAGCGGGTTGAGGCTCAGGCGGCCGGCCGCCTCCGCGGTGCGGTCGCCGAGCAGGCGCGCCACGTAGCCATGGCTGGCTTCGTGCACGGTGATCGCGAACAGGACCGGCAAGGCCCAGACCGCAATCTTCTGGACCAGCGTCAATTCGATGGGCATGGCGCATTATACGGGGGCAGGACGCGCGCGCCGGCGCAAGCGGCAGGCGCCGGCTCGCCGGCCGGCCGCAGGGCCGGTTCAGAGCCCGATCCGCGACACGTCTCCCTTGCCCTGCCGCACGAGCTGCACACCGGCATCGTCGCTCAAGTCCAGCACCGTGGTCGGATCGTCTCCACAGGGTCCACCGTCCACGACGATATCGACCGCGCGGTCCAGCTGTTCGCGCCAGTCTTCCGGATCGCCGACCGGCCGCGCCTCGCCGGGGAATTGGAGGGTGCACGAAATCAGCGGCTCACCCAGCGTCTCCAGCAGCTCCTGGGCGATGACGTGCTCCGGCACGCGGATGCCGACGGTCTTGCGCCGCTCGTGCGCGATGCGCCGCGGCAGTTCCTTGGTCGCCAGCAACACGAAGGTGTACGGCCCCGGCGTCAGCGTCTTGAGCATGCGGAACTGGCGGTTGTCGACGCGCGCGTAGGTCGCGATCTCGGACAGGTCGCGGCACACCAGCGTGAACTGGTGATGGCGATCGAAGTCACGGATGCGGCGCAGGCGCTCGGCGGCTTCGCGGTCGTCCAGATGGCAGCCGAGCGCATAGCAGGAATCGGTCGGATAGGCGATCACCGCCCCCTGGCGCACGCGCACGGCGACCTGCGCCAGCAGGCGCTTCTGCGGATTCAGCGGATGGAGCTGGAACCAGTCGGCCACGTCGGTCCTCGCGAGGAGCGCGCATTCTACCCACGATGTCGGCCTACAATAAGGCTTCCCGCCCACCCGCTGGTTTCGAAAGTCGGCCGCCAAGGACGGCGCCGGCTGGCATAGGACGTACACAGTGAACATGCTGCTCGATTTCGCGCCCGCCCTGCTGTTCTTCGGCGCTTACTACTTCTACGGCATCTACGTCGCGACCGCCGTGCTGATCGTCGCGCTGTTCGTGCTGGTCGCGATCTACTGGTTCAAGGAGAAACGGCTGCACAAGTCGCACGCGATCACGGCGGTCGTCGCCGCCGCGCTGGGCGGGCTGACACTGTGGATCCACGACCCGGCCTTCATCCAGTACAAGCCGACGGTCGTGTATGCGGTGTTCGCGCTCGCGCTGCTGCTGAGTCACCTGGTCGGCGACAAGGTGCTGCTCGCCCGCCTGCCGCAGACCACCATCCAGCTGCCCGACGAAATCTGGCGGCGCGTCAATCTGGCCTGGGCGGCGTTCTTCGCGCTGTCGGCGGTGTTGAACGTGTATGTCGCCCAGCACTTCTCGGAGAAGACCTGGGTGCAGTTCAAGACCTTCGGCTTCACCGCCCTGATGTTCGTGTTCCTGATCGCACACGTGCCCTTCCTCAAGCGTTACCTGCCGGAGGAGTGAGCGCCGATGCTCTACATGATCCTCGCCGACGACGCGCCCGACAGCCTGCCCGCACGGCGCGCCACGCGGCCGGCGCATCTGCAGCACCTGCGCGCATTGATCGACCAGGGCCGGCTCGTGCTGGCCGGCCCGCGCCCGCGCGTGGACAGTACCGATCCGGGTGACGCGGGCTTTCACGGCAGCCTGATCGTCGCCGAGTTCCCCACGCTGGAAGACGCGCAGGCCTGGGCGCGGCAGGACCCTTACGCGAAGGCCGGCGTGTTCGAGCGCGTGATCGTGCAACCCTTCGTGCGCGCACTGCCTTGAGTCGCGTCGCACGCATCCGCAGCACGCTCGAACGGGCCTTCGCGCCACAGCGCCTGCACATCGAGGACGAAAGCCATCTGCATGCCGGTCACGCCGGTGCCGCCGCCGGAGGCGGCCACTATCGCATCGAGATCGTCAGCACCGCGTTCGCCGGAATGAGCCCGATCCAGCGGCACCGCGCGGTCTATGCCGCACTGGGCGACATGATGCCGTCCGACATTCACGCCTTGTCGCTGTCGGCCCGCGCCCCCGGCGAGGCCTGAGGCTCGGACCGCAGCCAGACGTCCTGCTGCGGGAACGGAATCTGGATGCCGGCGGCGCGGAAGGCCGTGTCGATGGCGAAGCGCAGATCGCTGGCCACCGCCATGCGCTTGTCCACCTCGCGGACATAGGCGCGCAGTTCGAAATCCAGCGAGCTGGCGCCGAAGTTGACGAACAGCACGCCCGGTCCGTTGATGCCCTCGACCTGGTTGTCGCGGATCACCAGCGGGTGCGCATTGGCGACCTCCAGGAGCACTGCCTTGACTCGCGCCGTGTCCGATCCGTAGGCCACGCCGACCGGCACGATCACCCGCCCGTAGTTGTCGCGCAGATTGAGATTGCGCAGGTGGCTCGACAGCAGGTCCGAGTTCGGCACGATCACCGATTCGCGGTCCCAGGTCTGGATCTCGGTCGAGCGGATGCGGATGCGGCGCACGAAGCCCTGCGTCTGGCCGACGAACACGTAGTCGCCGGTGCGCACCGGCCTCTCGAACAGGATGATCAGGCCGGACACGAAGTTGTTGACGATGTTCTGCAGGCCGAAGCCGATGCCGACCGACAGCGCTCCGGCGACGATCGCCAGCTTGGTGAAATCGAACCCAGCCGACGACAGCCCGACGACGACCGCCAGCGCGAACGTGACGTAGCCGAACAGTGTCGCGACCGATTCGCGCGTGCTCGCTTCGACGCCCGCGCGCGGCAGCCAGTCGTACTCGATCTTGTTCTTCAGCCAGCGCGTGAAGGTGAACAGGACCAGAAAATAGACCACGCCCAGCAGCAGCTTGCCCGGCACCAGATGGACGCTGCCGAATGCAAAGCCGGTCGAGAACAGACGCGCGACGAGGTCGCTGCCGGTCTCGTGCAGGCCCCAGACGTGCAGCACCGCCCAGGTCACGCCCGGCCAGAGCAGCAGATGGAACGACAGCAGCATCCAGCGCAGCTCGCCGATGACCCTGCCCTGGGCGACGCCCAGACGGGCACGCAGGCGGCGCTGCCAGAACGTCCGCCCGGTGTTCAGACCGCTGACGAGGCGATGCAGGAACACGACCACCACGACGGCCAGCACGAGAATGACCGCGCTGGCCCGCGCCGGCTGCGCTGGCAGCAGGCTCATCAAGGAAGTCACGAGTTCCATCACGCCCCTCCCTTCAGCAGCGCCTTGAGTCCGTCGAGATCGAGCACCGGCACGCCGAGCGCCTGCGCCTTCGCCAGCTTGGAACCAGCCGCGTCGCCGGCGACGACATAGTCGGTCTTTTTCGACACCGAGCCGGCCACCTTGCCTCCCTGCGCTTCGATCAGCGCGCTGGCCTCGTCGCGGCTCATGCCCGGCAAGGTGCCGGTCAGCACGAAGGTCTTGCCGTTGAGCGGCCCTTCCCGCGGTGCCTGCGCCTGCGGCCAGCGCACGCCGGCGGCGCGCAGTTCGTCGATCAGTGCGCGATGCTTGTCCTGTGCGAACCACAGGCTGATCTGCCGCGCGACCTCGGGCCCGACATCCGGCACCTCGCGCAGTCGCGGGAAGCGCTCCTTGTCCTTCAGACCCTGCGCGTCCGCCGTCGGTGCGTCGGCGAGCGCCGCCGCGATCAGGGCGTCGAGCGTGCGGAAGTGCGCGGCCAGGGCCTGTGCCGTGGTCTCGCCGACCTGCGGGATGCCCAGCGCATAGACGAAACGCGCCAGCGTCGTCTCCTTGCTGCGCTCGATCGCGTCGATCAGGTTCTGCGCCGACTTCTCGCCCATGCGCTCCAGACCGGCCAGGCGCTGCACGTCGAGGTGGTAGATGTCGCTGCTCTTGCGCACGAGCCCTTGCTCGATCAGCTGGCCGAGCAGTTTCTCGCCCAGCCCCTCGATGTCGAGCGCGCGCCGGCTCGCGAAGTGCTGCAGTGCACGCGTGAGCTGCGCCGGGCAGGTCAGGCCGCCGCTGCAGCGCGCGACCGGATCGCCGGGTTCGCGGACCACCGGACTGTCGCAGACCGGACAACGCTGCGGCACCTGCGCGTGACGCACGTGGTGCGAACGCTTGGCCAACACGACTTCCTTGACTTCGGGGATCACGTCGCCGGCACGGCGCACCACGACCCAGTCGCCGATGCGGATGTCCTTGCGCGCGATCTCGTCGAGGTTGTGCAGCGTCGCGTTCGACACATGAGCTCCGCCGACGAAGACCGTGCGCAGCCGCGCGGTCGGTGTCAGCACGCCGGTGCGGCCCACCTGGAAATCGATGTCCTCGATCACCGTCTGCGCCTCCTCGGCGGCGAACTTGTAGGCCACCGCCCAGCGCGGCTCGCGCGACACCGCGCCCAGTTCCTCGCGGCCGGCGAGGTCGTCGAGCTTGAACACGACCCCGTCGATGTCGAAGGGCAGATGCGCGCGCCGTGCCTGCATCGCCTCGAAATAGCGCTGGCAGCCGTCCGGCCCGCGCACGCGCTCGATCAGGTCGGACAGCGGAAAGCCCCAGTGGCGCAAGCAGTCCAGCACCTCCATGTGCCGGGCCGGCCGCTCCCAGCCGTCGTGCTGGCCGACACCGTAGGCGTAGAACGCCAGCGGCCGGCGCGCGGTGACGGCGGGATCGAGCTGACGCAGGCTGCCGGCGGCGGCATTGCGTGGATTCACCGGGGCGCGCTCGCCGCGCTGCGTGGCCTCCTCGACCCAGCGCCGGAAGCCGGCCAGCGGCAGATAGACCTCGCCGCGCACCTCGATGCTGCGCGGCGCCTCGCCGCGCAGCCGCAACGGAATGCGGCGGATCGTGCGCAGATTGGCGGTGATGTCCTCGCCGGTTTCGCCGTCGCCGCGCGTCGCGCCGCGCACGAGCACGCCGTGCTCGTAGGTCAGCGACACGGCCAGCCCGTCGAGCTTGGGCTCACCGACGTAATCGACCGACGCCACGCCCAGCGTCTCGCGCACGCGGCGGTCGAAGTCCTGCAGCTCCGCTTCGGTCGTCACCTTGCGCAGCGACAGCATCGGCTGACCATGACGCACCGGCGCGAAATCGGCGCGCGGCGCGCCGCCGACCCGCTGCGTCGGCGAGTCCGGCGTCACCAGATCGGGATGGTCCTGTTCCAGCCGCTGCAGTTCGTCGAACAGGCGATCGTATTCGGCATCCGACACGGTCGGCTGGTCGAGCACGTAGTAGCGATAGTTGTGCTCGTCGAGCTGCCGGCGCAGCGCCTCGGCGCGCCGGCGCACCGCCTCGGGGATCTTCACAGCCCGAGCTGGCGCGCCCAGGTCCGGATCTCGGCGACCATCGCTTTCTCGGCCGCCGGCGTCAGCAACTGGCGGTTGGTGTCGAACACCTCGGCATTGAGCTGCTGGGCGAGCGCACGCGCGGTGCCGAGCATGTCACCGACTGCGGTTTCCGCCGGCATCGGCCCCGGCAGCACCATGAACACCGACAGCCCCGGAGTCGAGAAGGCGTGCTGCTCTGCGGGATCGAGATAGCCCGGCTTGATCAGGCTGGCGACCGAGAACACCGGCCGGCCCGCGTCGATGCGGTGATAGATCTTGCGTTCGCCGAACTGCAGTCCCTGCGCACGCAGCGCAGCGTGGATCTTCGGACCGAAGATTGCCGTGCCCTCACGCTCGGCGATCAGCACGGCCACCAGGCGCTCTTCGACCGCCCGCGGGGCCGCGCTGGCCGCGGCCGTCGGTGATTCACCCGGCGCCGCGCCGCCCGACAGGCTCGGCGCGACCCGCTTGCGCGGCTTGCCGACGCCGAACTCGTCGAACTCGCCCTGGCGCGCGAACATGTCCATCTGGTCGGCCGCGGGAATCGGCGGCATCTTCCCAGGCGGCGGCGCGCCCGATGACTTGGACGGGCCCTGCTCGCGGCGGCTATAGACATAGATCGCGACGACCGCGACGGCGCCGACGACCAGAAGCGCCCATTGCAATGGACTCATTGCTGCGTTTCCTGCTCTGTGGCCAGTTCAACCGCCTGCTGGATGTCGACGCTGACCAGCCGCGACACGCCCGGCTCCTGCATCGTCACACCGTGCAGCTGCTGCGCCAGCTCCATGGTGATCTTGTTGTGGGTAATGATAATGAACTGCACGTTCTGCGACATTTCGCGGACGATCTCGCAGAAGCGCCCGACGTTGGCGTCATCCAGCGGCGCATCGACCTCGTCCATCAGGCAGAACGGCGCGGGATTGAGCTGGAACAAGGCCAGCAACAGCGCCACGGCGGTCATCGCCTTCTCGCCGCCGGACAGCAGGTGAATCGTCGAATTGCGCTTGCCGGGCGGACGCGCCATGACGCGCACGCCGGTATCGAGCAGATTCTCGCCGGTCAGCTCCAGATAGGCCTCGCCGCCGCCGAACAGCTTGGGAAAGCGATCCCGGAACACGCCATCGACCTTGTCGAAGGTCTGCTTGAACAGCTCCTTGGTCTCGACATCGATCTTGCGGATCGCCTCTTCGAGGGTCTCCAGTGCGCCGTGCAGGTCCGCGTGCTGCTCGGCAAGATAGGTCTCGCGCCCACGCGCCTCCTCCAGCTCCTCGATCGCGGCCAGGTTGATGGCGCCCAGACGCTCGATGCGGCGCGTGACCGTGGCCAGGCGCTCCTCCCAGTCCGGCAGGCTGGCGTCTTCGGCCAGACCGCCGAACAGGGCCTCGCGCTCGAAACCGGTCTCGGCGATCTGTTCGTCGAGGCTCTCGCGATGCGCGCGCAGGTTCTCGAACTCCAGGCGCGCCTGCTGCACGCGTTCCAGCGCAGCGTCCTTGTCCTGCTCGGCGGCGCGGGCTGCCTGCACGGCAGCCTGCAGGATCTGTTCGGCGGCCTCGACCTGCTCGCGCACCGCGCGCAACTGCTCGCGTGCCGCCTGCACGACCGCCCGTGCCTGCTCGACTTCGGCGGCGCGATCCTGCAACGGCGCATCGAGATCGGCGGCGTTCTGCTCCTCCTCGACGCGACGGATCTGCAGCGACTCGCGGCTGGCGTGGATGTCCTTGATCGCCTGCTCCAGCGCGGCGACTGCGCTGCGCCGGCCGGCGAGCTGCACCTGCAGCTGATTGCGCGCCTGCTGCGCCTGCGCCGCGAGCATGCGTGCCCTGCCGACCGCGTCGCGCTTCTTCTGCAAGGTCTGCTGCATCTGCGCACGGCGCTCGCGCAGTTCCTGCGCGACCTGCTCCAGCGACAGCAGGCGGGTACGCGACTCGTCCAGCTCGTGCTGCTGCTGCAGCCGCGCCTGCTCCAGCGTCTCCAGCTCCTTCGCCAGTGCCTGTTCGCGCGCCTGCACCTGTTCGAGGCGCACCGCCTGGGCCTGGCGGAACGCCAGCTTCTGCGCCTGACGATGCCGCGTCTGGTCGAACTTCGACGACAGCTCGCGTCGCTCCTGCTCCATCGCGTGCGTGCGCCCGCGCAGCTCGCCGAGCAGCTTCTCGCGGTCGAGCACCTGCTGCTGCAGTTCCTCGACCTGGAGCCTGAGCTGCTTCAGCAGCTGGCTGCGCGCGATCACGCCGCCGCGGTCGTCGCCCTGCCTCGGATAGCGGCGGAAATGGCGACCGCACCAGATACCCTCGCGCGTGATCACCGATTGCGCCGCCGGCAGGCCGGGCAGCAGCGCCAGCGCCTCGTCCAGCGACTCGGCGGTGTGGATGCCGGACAGCAGGTCGATCACCGCCTGCGGTCCGCTCACCTGCGCCGCCAGTCCCGATGCACCGCGACTGCCGTTATCGGCCAGCAGGGCGACACCGGACTTGGGCGCCGGCCCCAGTGCGCGCAGGCGCTCTTCGAACGCCGGGACCAGCGGCGCCTGCAGCAGACCTTCCAGCACCTGCTCGACCGCCGTCTCCCAGCCGCCATCGACCTGCAAGGCCGTCGCCAGACGCGGGCACTCGGACAGCTGATTCTGCCGCAGCCACAGGTTCAGCTCGGCGTCGTCCTCGCGCAGCGCGGCCTGCTGCAGCGTCTCCAGCGAAGCGACACGACCGCGGGCGGATTGCAGCGTCTGCCGGGCCTCGTGCAGTCCGGCCTCGGCCGCACTTCGCTCGTCGCGCAAGCGTTGCAGCTCCGCATCGACGGCCGTGAGCCGCTCCTCGGCGGCGGCCAGCTCCTGGCCGAGCGCGCCCAGTTCCTGGTCGGCTTCGATGAGACTGTTGCGGATCGGTTCGACATTGAGCGCGGCGTGCTCGGCCTGCACCCGGCGATGGCGTTCCTCGTTCTGGAAGCGCGCACGCTCCAGCTGCTGCACGCGCACCCGCTCGGCTTCGGTCTGCGTCAGCGGCGTTTCCGCATCCTGCACAAAGCCATCCCAGCGGCGCTGTTCCTCCTGCGCCTCTTCCTCGGCCGCAATCAGCGCCGACTGTGCCTCGCCTTCGGATTCCTCGGAGGTCTGCACCTGGCGCTCGAGATCGGCCAGCTGACGGCCGGCTTCGTCCAGACGCTGCTGCTCGCGCGTCTGCCGCGCTTCCAGTTCGCCGAGCTGGCGCAGGATCTGGTCCAGCTCGCGCGCCTTGATCTGCTTGAGTTCGCGTGCGTGCTGCAGGCCCTGCTCCTGGCGCGCAAGACCTGCTTCGGCCTCGTAAACCTTGCTCTGCTCGTCGTTGAGCCGGTTCGACAGCGCGCGGCTCTCGACCTCGGCGGCGACGCGCGCGTCGCCGGCCTGATTGACGCGCAGACGCGCCTGGTCCAGCGCCTGTTCCAGTTCGGCGATCGCGCTTTCGTGTCCTTCGCTCTGCGCCTGCAGCTGGCGCATGCGCAGCGCCAGGATCTCGGCGCGCAGCCGACGCTCCTGCGACTTGTATTCCTTGTATTTCTCGGCGTTCGCCGCCTGCTTGGACAGCACTTCGAGGCGCTGCTGGATTTCCGAGCGCAGGTCGTTGAGGCGGGCGAGGTTCTCGCGCGTCTGCTTGATGCGCGACTCGGTCTCGCGGCGGCGGTCCTTGTACTTGGAGATGCCGGCGGCCTCTTCGAGCCACTGTCGCAGCTCCTCGGGCTTGGCCTCGATCATGCGCGACACCATGCCCTGCTCGATGATCGCGTACTGGTTCTTGCCGCCCAGGCCGGTACCGAGGAACAGGTCGGTGACGTCGCGCTTCAGGCACTTGGCGCCGTTGAGGTAGTACTGCGAACCGCCGTCGCGCACCAGCTCGCGGCGCACGGAGATTTCACTGTAGGCCGCGTAGGGGCCGCCGATGGTGCCGTCGCTGTTGTCGAAGATCAGTTCGACCGAGGCGCGGCCGACCGGCTTGCGCGTCTTTGAGCCGTTGAAGATCACGTCCTCGGCATCCGACGAACGCAGGTTCTTCATGCTGGTTTCGCCCAGCACCCAGCGCACCGCGTCGATGATGTTCGACTTGCCACAGCCGTTGGGACCGACGACGCCGGTCAGGTTGGCCGGCAGCGGCAGCTGCGTCGCGTCCACGAAGGACTTGAAGCCGGCGAGTTTGATGCCAGAAAGTCGCATGCGCTCGGGTTTCTCTCGCCCCCCTGCGGGGCGCTGTTCTTGGCGTCGGATTCGAGCCCCGGCAGGGTGCCGGAGGCCGCGTAGTGTAAATTATGAACGCCCGCCGTCCAGCATCCAGCTGCCTGCGGGATTTTCACCCAAGTTCCCGGACGTCGGACCCACCGCGCATGTCAACCCAGCCCAGCAAGACGCTGGAAACCTTCCCGAATCCTGCACCACAGCGCGATTACGCGATTCGCATGCGCCTGCCGGAGTTCACCTGCCTGTGCCCGAAGACCGGGCAGCCGGACTTCGGCACCCTGTACCTGGAGTACGTGGCCGACCGCACCTGTGTCGAACTGAAATCCCTCAAGCTCTATATCTGGAGTTTCCGCAACGAAGGCGCGTTCCACGAGGCCGTGACCAATCAGATGCTCGACGACCTCGTCGCCGCGACACAGCCACGCTTCATGCGCCTGACCGCGGTGTTCAACGTGCGCGGCGGCGTCTATACGCACGTCAGCGCCGAATACCGCAAGGCCGGCTGGGCCGGCAGCCTGCCGCCGCCGGCGTGGCACGTCGATCCGACCGGCCAGGGGCAGACACCATGACCTTCGAAGAGCTGCTGAAAGTCCAGTGGTCGGAGTACGCGGAGCGCCACCGCGACCGCGTCAACCTGCTGATCCACATCGTGGCCGTGCCGCTGTTCTGGATCGGCAGCATCAACGCGCTCGGCGCGCTGCTGTTCTCAGGCCTGTTCGCCGCGCTGGGCGGGCTGCTGTTGATGGCGCTGTCGCTGTTCGCCCAGGGCATCGGCCACGACCGCGAGGCTTTGCAGCCACAGGCCTTCGCCGGGGCCT
Source organism: Fontimonas sp. SYSU GA230001 (assembly GCF_040066175.1). NCBI lineage: Bacteria > Pseudomonadati > Pseudomonadota > Gammaproteobacteria > Nevskiales > Nevskiaceae > Fontimonas > Fontimonas sp. SYSU GA230001. The sequence continues at coordinate 10,738 of NZ_JBEAAM010000004.1, read as the reverse complement.
GGGACTTCGTCCGGCGCATCGTTGCCGAGCAGTTCATCACCTTCCCGCGCTTCGTGCTCAGCGGCGGCTGGCTGCGCAACCTGGAAGCCGGCAGCCGGTAGCGCCTAAGGCGGATAGCCGGTGATCGCGCGGATGCGCGCGTACAGCGGTTTGAGCTGGCGGTACATCTGCTGGTAGACCTCGCGGTACAGCGCGTCGTAGATCTTCACCGCCTGCGGATCCGGCTCGAAGCACCGGCCGCTGCGCGTCATCGCGCGCACCGCCGCCGGATAGTCCGGATGCACGCCCAGCCCCACCGCGGCATTGATCGCGGCGCCGAGCGCAGAAGTCTCGTACACCTCGGGGCGCTCCGCCGGCAGCGCGAACACGTCCGCGGTGATCTGCATCGCCTGGTCGGACTGCGATCCGCCGCCGGCCACGCAAAGCCGTGTCAGACGCCGGCCGATGCGCTTCTCGATCTGCTCGCGGCCGCTGCGCAGGCCGTACACCAGGCCCTCGAGAATCGCGCGGTAAAAGTGCGCACGGGTGTGCACGTCGCCGAAACCGATCACCGCGCCCTTGGCCTCCGGCCCCGGATCGCGCACGCCCGGTGACCAGTACGGCTGCAGCATCAGGCCCATCGAGCCCGGCGGCACCGTGCGGATCAGATCGTCGAACAGCGCCTCGACCGGCACGCCGCGCTCGGCGGCGAGCGCCTGTTCGCGGTGCGCGAACTCGCGCTTGAACCAGGACACCATCCAGAAGCCGCGGTAGATCTGGATCTCGGTGTTGTACGCGCCCGGCACCGCGGCGGGGTACGGCGGCAGCATGCGCTGCACCTCGACATAGCGGGACTGCGTGGTGTTGATCGTCGCGGTGGTGCCGAAGCTCAGCTGGCCGACGTCCGGATCGAGCACGCCGCAGCCCAGCACCTCGCAGGCCTTGTCGGCGGCCGCGGCGATCACCGCCAGGCCGGCCGGCAGGCCCAGCGCCTCGGCCGCCACCTTCGTCAGCGTGCCGAGGCGCTGGCCCGGCGGCACGAGGCGCGGCAGCTGTTCGCGCCGCACCGCCACCGCCTGCCACTTGAAGTCGCGCGGGCCGGCCCAGTCCAGCCTGCGGTAGTCGAACGGCACGAAGCCGACCTGGCAGCCGACCGAATCGACGTATTCGCCGACCAGGCGCTGGCTCAGCCAGCCGGACAGGAACGGGAAGTGCGCGGTCTCGCGCCACAGCGCCGGCTCGTGCTGCGCCAGCCAGTTCGCCTCGGCCTCGCGCTGCAGGTGCGCAACCAGCGGCGTCGCGCCCGCCAGCGCGAACGCCGTGCGCCAGAGCGCGGACAGCCGTGGCGGCGCCGTGCAGCGGCGCTGGTCCAGCCACAGGATCGCCGGACGCAGCACGCGGCCCTCGCGATCGGTGCAGATCATCGTCGCGCGCTGCGTCGTCAGCGTCAGCGCGCCGATCTCGTCGGCCCGCACGATCCCCTGCTGCCACAGGGCCTGGCAACTGTCGGCGATGGCGCGCCAATAGACCTCGGGATCCTGCTCGGCCCAGCCCGGCTGTGGCGAGACATAGGTCGGCTCGAACACGCGCTGCGCCTTGGCCAGCAGACGGCCCTGCGCGTCGAACACGATCGCGCGCGCGCTTTGCGTGCCGACGTCCAGACTGAGGATGCGCACCGGTTTCACGCGGCACCCGGCAGTGCGTGGCGGGCCTGCCAGTACGCGCGATAACGCTGCGCCTCCTCGGCGCAGCGCGCGGCGCTCCAGTCCAGCTCCTGCGCGCACAGGTCGAGAATGCGCGGCAGATAGGCTTCGCCGCCCTGCTCCGCCACCAGTCCCAGGCGCGTGCGCCGCATCATCAGGTCGTCGAGATGGATCACCGCTTCGTGCCGCGCCGCCCAGCGCAGCTCGGCCCAGCAGTACGGCGTATCGCCGACGGCCTGCAGTTCGTCGGCCGGCAGTTCGCGCAGCAGCGCGTCGGCCGCGGCATCGCCCAGGCGGCCGCGCAGCCGCAGCTGGTCGGTGGCTCGACTCGGCGTGAACACGGGCCGGTCGGGCCCCGGATCGAAGCGCGCGGCCTGGCGCGCGACCTGCTGCAGCACCTCGCGCGCCGTGGTGCGGAACGTGGTCAGCTTGCCGCCGGTGATGCTGACCCAGCCCGGTCCGCTCCACAGCGCCGACTCGCGTGACTCCGCGGACGGATCGGCCTTGCCACTGTCCACCACCGGACGCACACCGGCATAGCTGCTGATCGCATCGCTGGCCTGCAGGCGCAGCCGCGGAAACTGGCGGGTCAGACCTTCGAGCAGATACGCGACTTCGGCCGCCGAGATCCGTGGTTCCCACGGATCGTCGGTATGGTCCAGATCCGTGGTGCCGTAGAGCACCGCGCCCTCCCAGGGGTAGGCGAACACCGGACGCCCATCGCGCGGATGCAGCCAGGACACGGCATGGTGTAGCGGGAAACGCTGCGCCCGAAACAACAGGTGGCTGCCGCGCAGCGGGCGCAGCTTCGGTGCGCCGGGCGGCGCACCAGGCAGCTGCGAGGCCCATACGCCGGTGGCGTTGACGACCACGTCCGCGGTCAGGTCACGCTGCGCCTGTGTAACCGCGTCCTGCAGGCGCACGCCGCGCACGCGCCCCTGCGCCTGCACGATCTCCGCACGCACATGGTTCAGCGCCGTTGCGCCCAGCGCCCGCGCTTCGAGGATCAGACGCAGCACCAGGCGTGCGTCGTCGGTGCGCGCGTCCTCGTAGAGCATCGCACCGCGCAGGGCCTGCCGGTCGATGTCCGGCTCGGCGGCGAGTGCCTCGTCGGCCGGCAGCCAGCGCGAGCGGCGCACGCCGGCCATCCAGTCGTACACGCGCAGGCCGATCTGCATCAGCGCGCGCGACGGCTTGCGGTCGGCATGGATCGGCATCAGGAAGCGCAGCGGCTCGACCAGGCCGGGCGCCTCGTCGAGCAGGCGCTGGCGCTCGCGCACGGATTCGAGCGTCAGCCGCCACTGGCCGTTTTTCAGGTAGCGCAGGCCGCCATGCACGAGCTTCGACGAACCCGACGAGGTACCGGAGGCAAAATCGCGCGCCTCGACGAGCAGCACGTTCGCTCCGCTGCGCACCGCCTCGCGCAGGATCCCGGCGCCGGTGATGCCGCCGCCGACGACGATCAGATCGTAATGCGCGTCGAGCGCGTCAATGCGTGAGGTCATCGGGCCGCTCGTGTGCCGCGTGCTCGGGGATCAGCTGGTCCGCGACCGTGGTCAGCAGCATCGGCGGCCAGGTTTCCTCGACCGCATCGAGCATGCGCCGCGACAGCTCGTCGTCGAGTTCGTGCAGCGCGCAGGACCGCTCCCACGTGCCGCGATCCGGCCACTGTGCATACGCCACCAGAGTGCCATTGTCGGTGCGGTGCAGACGCGAGCCGCGCGCGCCACGCTGTTCGAGCAGCACCGCGGTCAGCAGCGCCCAGGCATCGCGGAACTGCGCTTCCCTGCCCGGCTTGATGCGCCACTGATAGACGACCGCGAAACCGCAGCGCGTCGTGCGGCTCATTGAAACAGCTTGCCCGGGTTCATCATGCCATCGGGGTCGAACTCGCGCGCCATCGCGCGGATCAGGTCCATGCCCAGCGCACCTTTCTCGGCCGGTAGATACGGCGCATGATCGACACCGACGCCGTGCTGGTGGCTGATCGTGCCGTCGTGGGCGACGATCGTCTCGGATACGCGCGTCTTGAGGCGGCGCCAGCGTTCGAGATCGGCATCCGGGTCGCCGGCGGAACGGAACACGAAGGTGGAGTAGATGCTGCAGCCCTGCCGGTACATGTGCGACAAGTGCGTGAAGGCATGCACGCGCTCGTTGTCGGCCGCCAGCGCGTCGCGCGCCGCCTGCTCGATGGCGCGCATCAGTGCAGTCGCCTTCGGCCAGTTGACGCAGGTTTCGACCGTGTCGGCCGCGTAGCCGAGATCCCACAGCGCGTTGCGCAGCAGCGGGCCCCGGAAGCGGTTCTTCGCCCAGCCCTTGCCGATCGACTTGCCGACGTGCACGCCGCGGAAGCGACGCGCGACCGCCAGCGCGTCGCGGCGCATGCGCCGGCATTCCGCGACCGATCCGGTCACGCCCATCATCAGCATGCACTGCCCCTGCTGGATACCGCGCATGCCCAGGTAGCGCTGCAGCCAGCGGATCAGCGCCGCGTGCCCGGCCAGCCGCAGCTGGGTCTCCGTTTCCACTTCATTGGACAGGCGCAGCATCGACAGCGGCAGATCCGCCTGCACCAGCGCGCGCGTGGCCTCGATCGCCGAATCCCAGTCCGGGAAGAACACGCCGTGAAAGTCCTCGCAATCCGGGATGCGGCGCAGGCGTGCGGTGACCTCGGTCAACAGGCCGAGCCGCCCTTCCGAACCCAGCACGGCTTCGCGCAGATCCGGTCCGGCCGAGGACGCAGGCACACCGCCGACGCGCAGTTCGCCACGCGGCGTGCTCAAGCGCCCGGCCGCGAACAGCTGCTCGATGCGCCCGTAGCGCAGCGATTGCTGCCCCGATGAACGCGTGACCACCCAGCCGCCGAGGGTGGAGTACGGATAGGACTGCGGATAGTGACCGAGCATGAAGCCATGGGTGCGCAGCTGCGCTTCCACCTGCGGACCCGGCGTGCCGGCGCCCAGCGTCGCCAGCCAGGCGCGGTCATCCACCGCCAGCAGGCGGTTCATGCGTTCCAGCGAGATATTGACCACCGGGCGATCGGTCCGCGGCACGTTCAGGTGCCCGACCACGCTGGTGCCGCCTCCGTAAGGTACGACGATCGCGCCGAGACTGCGCGCTGCGGCAAGCACCTGTGCCGCCTCGTCGTGGCGCGTCGGCAGCGCGACAGCGTCGGCATACGGCCCCATGCGCCCCGAACGCATCGCGACCCAGTCGGGAAAGCTGTGCCCGCGCGCATGCACGAGGCGCAGCAACGGATCGGTCTGGAACGGACTCGTCGCGGGCAAGCGGCTCTCCGGCACCGTCGCCAGCGCCTGTTCCAGTGTCGCGTCCTGCGGCGCACTGCCGGGGCCGACCCGCTCGCTCAGGAATGCCCGCGCGTCCTCACCCAGCGCGAACTCGTCGCTGTCCTCTCCCCAGCCGTTCCAACGCCGCACGCCCGTTCTCCGTCATCGCGAGTGGGGCAGTATAGGCAGACCCACGGGCTGCGGCTTGACCGCAGATGCCACGCAGTATCAGGCGGCGCGCGCGACAGCCCCGGCAGTGGCGTTGACGCGACGCAGCGTCTCGACCGTCACCCAGGGCAGGACCCCGAGCTCACCCTTGAGCGCACGTGCCGGCGCACCGGGCTCGCCCAGACTGCTGACCACCAGCGCGGCACCGGCGAAATCCTGTTCGAGCGTGTCGCTGTTGACGGTGATCACCGTGGGCACACCGGCCGCAGTCGCCGCGCGGAACCCCATCTCCGAATCTTCCAGCGCGACGCATTCCGCAGGTCTGACGCCGAGCCGGCGCATGGCCAGACGGTACAGGTCCGGTGCCGGCTTCTTGTGTGCGACCTCTTCTCCGCTGGCGATGACCTCGATCTCGGCGGCCAGTTCGGGACCCATGCAGTACTTCAGCACCGGCTTGAGCGTCTTGAGGCTGGCATTGGTCACGATCGCCAGCTGAAGGTTCTGCTGGCGCGCCTCGCGCATGATGCGCGCGATGCCGGCGCGCAGCGGCACGCGGCCGTTACGCATACGGCGCTTGAAATACTTGGACTTGAGTTCGTGGACCTTCGCGACCCAGGCGTCGAGATCACGTTCGACCTCCGCCTGCTCCGCACCCAGATCGGGGCGATAGTGCTCGATGTAGTGCTTGAGTCGTTCCTTGCCACCCGGCAGCTTGAGCAGCCGCCGGTACAGCTTGGGGCCCCAGCGCATCTGCAGGCCCAGCTTGCGAAACGCCCGGTTGTAGGCGGGCCGATGCCCCAGCGCCTCGGTGTCGGCGAGTGTCCCATCGACATCGAACAGCACGGCCCGCAGAGTCATTGCATGGTCCGCTGCAGCGGGAATTTGCCGGATTGCATTCAACAGGCGATCAGCGTGTTACGAAGCTGAGTTAATGTAGCATGCGGTCTCGCGACATTTGTGATCCATTTGGCGGATCTGCCGGACATCTCATCCTCCCCTGCACCGACCTACCGCGGTCGCTTCGCACCGACACCCAGCGGCCCGCTGCACCTGGGCTCGCTGCTCACGGCGCTGGCGAGCTGGCTGCAGGCGCGTGCGCACAACGGGCGTTGGCTCCTGCGCATCGACGACCTCGACCGCGAGCGCTGCCGGCCCGGGATGGCGGACGTCATCCTGCGGCAGTTGGAAGCACATGGACTGCACTGGGATGATCCGCCCCGTTACCAGACTCAACACCTCGACGCATACCGCGACGCGCTGGCGCAGCTGCGCGCAACCGGCGCTCTCTATGCCTGCGGCTGCTCACGTGCACGGCTGAAAGCGGAGTCACGGCCCGGTCCGGAGGGGCCGATCTACTGCGGTCGCTGCCGGAACCGGGCGCTGCCGGAACAGAACCGCGCCCTGCGTCTGCGCGTCGGCAACGAGACGATGGCGTTCGACGACGGCTGGCAGGGCACACAGCGCTGTGTGCTGGCCCGCGACATCGGCGACTTCGTCGTCTGGCGGCGCGACGGCCTGCCGGCCTACCAGCTCGCCTGTGCCGTGGACGAGTCGGCGCAGGGCATCACCGAAGTCGTGCGCGGCTGCGACCTGCTCGGCTCGACGTTCATGCAGCGCTACGTCATGGATCGGCTGCGGCTGCACGGCCCCGCCTACCGCCACCTGCCGCTGTTGATGGCGGCCGATGGCCGCAAACTGTCGAAGCAGAATCACGCACCGCCCATCGACGCTGCATCGGCCGGACGGAATCTGCTGCGTTGCCTGCAGGCGCTGCGTCAGCACCCTCCAGCCGCACTGCACGGGGCCGACGTTGCGGAAATCCTCGCCTGGGCCGCGGCGCACTGGAACCCCGACCGGGTACCGGCGCAGCACGGCGTGCAAGTGGAGCCATGGGCCTGAGTCTGGCATGATGCCCCGCAGCAAACGCACTGCAACATTCGAGGCGAATAAAGGGCTTATGACCGAACCGCGCATCATCAAGAAGTATCCGAACCGGCGCCTCTACGACACGCACATCAGTCGTTACATCACGCTGGAGGAAATCCGGCAGTTGGTCCTCAACCACATCGACTTCCGCGTCGAGGACAAGCGCACCCAGGAGGACATCACGCGCAGCATCCTGCTGCAGGTCATCGCCGAGCAGGAAGAAGGCGGCAACCCGATTTTCACCACTGAGCTGCTGCAGTTCATCATCCGCTACTACGGCGATCCGATGCAGAAGAGCATCGGCCGCTATTTGGAACTGTCCGCGCGCATCTTCCAGGAACAGCAGCACCATTTCACCGAGCAGTTGCGCGACCTGCTCGGCCAGGCCCAGCAGCCCCTGCAGACGCTCAAGGAACTGGCGGATCGCCAGGTGCCGATCTGGCGCTCGATCCGCGCCGAGTTTCTGCGCAATCTGTCGTCCACCGCCCGGTCGATCAAACGCCGCGCCGGAATCGACGAACAGGATGGCAACCCGACCAGCTGAAGTCGCTGGATTCCTAGGGAAAAGGCCCGCTGCCGTCATGGTGCAGTGCAGCGCACCAATGACGTGCACGTCACCAATCAGCGTGGTCACACGTGCAAGGCATTGACGAAAAAGACTTTATTCTTGGACAGCCATTATTGACATCGGAGTCAGCCGTCCTTATACTGCACTGCAACATGATTCGGAAATAAAGAACCCGGCGCGATCGCTGGGATCTGCCGGGTCTGACCAGTCTCCTCCAGAAAGGCCATGCGCCTTTCTCGCACCTTGCCCCCCAATCCCCCGGGGGGCTCTTTTTTTGTCCGCTGCGTCGGCGGACGGTCTTCACCTCTCTCCCCAGAAAGGCCCTCCTGCACAGCGAGTCTGCGCGGAGGTCAAAAAAGAGAAGGCCGGATTCTTGCTCAGAATCCGGCCTGGATCAAGCAATTAGACGGCCGATTCGACGTCCAGCGCCTTCATCGACAGGCGGATCTTGCCGTCGCGGCTCACTTCGAGGACCTTGACCTTGACCATCTGGCCCTCCTTGACGATGTCTTCGACCTTCTCGACGCGCTTGTCGGCGAGCTGCGAGATGTGCACCAGACCATCCTTGCCCGGCGCGATCGTGACGAATGCACCGAAATCCATGATCTTGGCGACCTTGCCCTCGTAGATCGCACCGACCTCGACATCGCGCGTCAGCGCGGTGATGCGGGCCACGGCGGCCTCGGCCGCCTTGCCATCCACCGCGGCGATCTTGACGGTGCCATCGTCGTCGATGTCGATCGTCGTGCCGGTGTCGCGGGTGATCGATTGGATCGTCGCCCCGCCCTTGCCGATGACTTCGCGGATCTTGTCCGGGTGGATCTTGATCGTCGTGATGCGCGGCGCATACGGCGACAGCTCGGTGCGCGGCTTGGCGATTACCTGGTTCATCTGGGCGAGGATGTGCAGACGCGCGGTCTTCGCCTGCGTCAGTGCCTGCGCCATGATCTCGCCGGTGATGCCGGCGATCTTGATGTCCATCTGCAGCGCGGTCACGCCGCTCTCGGTGCCGGCCACCTTGAAGTCCATGTCACCGAGATGATCCTCGTCGCCGAGGATGTCGGTCAGCACCGCCCAGCGGCCTTCCTCGAGGATCAGACCCATCGCCACGCCGGCGACCGGCGCCTTGATCGGCACGCCGGCGTCCATCAGCGACAGGCAGGCGCCGCAAACCGAGGCCATCGACGAGGAGCCGTTCGACTCGGTGATCTCGGAGACCACGCGCACCACGTACGGGAACTCCTTCTCCAGATCCGGCATCACCGCGGCGACGCCACGCTTGGCCAGTCGGCCATGGCCGATCTCGCGGCGTTTGGGTGCATTCAGGCGGCCGGTTTCGCCGACGCAGTACGGCGGGAAGTTGTAGTGAAACAGGAAGTGCTCGTGCCACTCGCCATCGATGGCATCGATGATCTGGTAGTCCTTGCCCGTGCCCAGCGTGGTGATCGCGATCGCCTGCGTCTCGCCGCGGGTGAACAGCGCCGAGCCGTGGGCGCGCGGCAGGACGCCGGTGCTGATCGCCAGCGGGCGCACGGTGTAGCGGTCGCGGCCATCAATGCGCGGCGCGCCATCGAGGATGCGGTTGCGGACGATCTTGGCCTTCAGCTCTTCCAGTTCGGCCTTGAGCTGGTTCTCGGTGAACGGCGCGTCGGCCGGGCGCGCAGCCTTGGCCGCCTTGACGACCTCATCCAGCTTGCCGTAGCGGGTCTGCTTGTCCGTATAGCCGTAGGCTTCGGCGATCTGGCTCTCGAAGGCGGCCACGAAGGCCTTGACCGCGCTGCGATCCGGTGCCGTCCACTCCCACTTCGGGCGTCCGGCCTGCGCCGCGAATTCGTTGATCGCGTTGATCGCCGCCTGCATCTGCTCGTGACCGAACAATACCGCGCCGAGCATGACCGGCTCGGGCAGCATCTTGGCCTCGGACTCGACCATCAACACGGCATCCTTGGTGCCGGCGACGACCAGATCCAGCTCGGAGCTCTCCAGCTCGGTTTCGCTCGGATTGAGGATGTAGTTCCCGTTCTTGTAACCCACCTTGGCGGCGCCGATCGGCCCCATGAAAGGCACACCGGACAGCGCCAGCGCCGCGGAGGCGCCGAGCATCGCCGGGATGTCGCCATCGACATCCGGGTTGAGCGACATCACCGTCGCCACGATCTGGACTTCGTTGTAGAAGCCTTCCGGGAACAGCGGACGGATCGGACGATCGATCAGGCGCGAAGTCAGCGTCTCCTTCTCGGTCGGACGACCTTCACGCTTGAAGAAACCGCCGGGCACCCGGCCGCCGGCGTAGAACTTCTCCATGTAATCGACCGTGAGCGGGAAGAAATCCTGCTCGGGCTTGGCATCCTTCTTGGCGACGACGGTCACCAGAACGACGGTTTCATCGACACTCACCATCACCGCGGCGGTGGCCTGGCGGGCAATGGCGGCAGTCTCGAAAGTCACGGTGCGATTGCCGTACTGGAACGACTTGCGCACAGGTGCTGCGGGAGTGGCTGGAACGGCCATGGGTATTCTCAATTGCTAAGGCTGGCCGCCGTGCGGGCGGCGGAGGTCAGGGACTTGCACGCATCGCCAAAAGCGAAAGACCCCAGTGACACCCGGAGGATCACTGTGGGTCTTCCGTCCCTCGACGACGTGCGATGCTGCGATCAGCGGCGCAGTCCGAGCTCGGCGATGAGCTTGGAGTAGCGGCCTTCGTCGGAATGCTTGAGGTAGTCGAGCATCCGCCGGCGCTGATTGACCATCTTGAGCAGCCCACGCCGCGAATGGTTGTCCTTCTTGTGCTGCTCGAAATGCGGGGTCAGCGCGTTGATGCGCTCGGTAAGCAGCGCGACCTGCACTTCGGGCGACCCGGTGTCCTTGTTGTTGCGGGCGAACTTCTTGACCACGTCCGCCTTGCGTTCTGCCGTCACACTCATTGCTGCCAGCTCCAAACTTGAATAATCGTCGATCGTTGCAAAGTCCAATATATTAGCTTTTTCCACAGCATGATCACAAGGCGGAGCCTCTTCCAATGACACATGAGCCTGAAGGGGGTGCGTGATTCCAACGTGAAGTGAGCCTGAAAGGCCGGCGGGGCGGCGGGATCATCGGAGGATGAT